>DASVBA010000593.1:0-4294 GCA_036376095.1 Chryseolinea sp. | reverse complement strand
GAGCATGAAAAACAGCAGGCCGAAATCGGAGCTACCCGAAAATCTATCGTGAAAACCGGAGACAGATCCGAAAAGATCAGAACTTACAACTATCCACAAAGCAGGGTTACCGATCATCGCATCGGTTTTAGCCAGCATAATCTTCCCGCAGTGATGAACGGAGATCTTGATGAATTTGTTGAACAACTTCGGATAGCCGATAGCGCCGAAAGAATGATGGAAAGCGCTACATAGACAGCACAACAATTAATTAAAACGTTAAATTTATAATATGAAAAAAGGACTAATTATAATCGGGGCCATTGTCATTATTGGATTTCTCCTTTATGGCTTTTTCGCTGGTCGCTACAACACAATGGTGGGACTTCAGGAAACAATTTCCAAAGAATGGGCTCAGGTAGAAAGTCAATACCAGCGCCGTGCTGATCTGATCCCG
The DNA here is from genome assembly GCA_036376095.1 of Chryseolinea sp. GTDB lineage: Bacteria > Bacteroidota > Bacteroidia > Cytophagales > Cyclobacteriaceae > Chryseolinea. Next base: position 3,858 of record DASVBA010000593.1, on the reverse strand, counting down.
AATCTTGTTAATACCGTAAAAGGATATGCTGATTTCGAACAAGAGACCCTGACGAAAGTTATCGAAGCCAGGGCCAGCGCAACGCAGGTAAAAATAGATCCCAGTAACATTACGCCGGAGCAGCTTCAACAATTTCAGCAAGCACAAAATAATGTTGGCTCTGCTTTAAGTCGATTATTGGTGGTTGCTGAGAATTATCCCGACCTAAAAGCCAATCAGAACTTCCTGGACCTGCAAGCGCAACTTGAAGGGACTGAAAACCGGATCGCTGTGGCGCGTAATAGATTTAACGAAGTTGTCCAACCGTACAACGAGTATATTAGGCGCTTTCCCACCAATATGCTTGCCGGTATGTACGGGTTTACACCTAAAGGTTACTTTGAAGCTTCCCAGGGCGCTGAAAACGCTCCCACTGTACAGTTCTAAATATTAAAATCTTCTAAACTCTCTGCTTGCAAAGAGAGGAGCCTTGTCGGTTGACAAGGCTTTTTTTGTGTCCGGGCATAATTACGGTCGCGCTACACACGGGAAAGCTTCAATAAATTTTACCAACACCGCCCTCCTATGGCCAGCCACCGAACAATCAATATCTAATTATGATATGATTATTTCAGTCAGCGGCTTGACATACGCATGTACTGTTGAATTTTTTTCAGAAGACGCATTATCTATCTTCGTGCCATGGCAAAAAGGCGTCCGGCACTCTCCAGGCAGGTTTTATGGGAAACAGGGCACAAGTATTTCCTGCCGAATATATCCATTGATAATGTGATCTTTGGATTTCATGAGAACGAACTTAAGGTGCTTTTGCTACAATGGAAAGAAAGTAAGCGTTGGTGTTTACCAGGCGGATTTATTTACAGAGATGAACATATTGAAGAAGCGGCCGTGCGCGTGCTTCAATCTCGTACGGGATTGAATAATGTTTATTTGCAGCAATTCTACACCTTTGGAGATCCCCACCGCGATCGGAGGAAACACGGTATCTCCAAACCCAAAGACATAAAGAAGCCGAGTTGGTTCATGGACCGCTTCGTCACCGTTGGATATTGGGCGTTGGTTGAGTTTTCCAAAGTAGTACCCAAGCCCGATGAGTTTTCAGAAGCATGTGAATGGTGGGATATTGATAAGGTTCCACACCTTATCCTTGATCACAACCAGATCCTTGAAAAGGCGCTTCAGTCACTCCGACTAAATCTTAACGATTACCCCGTCGGCAAGGATTTATTGTCACCTAAATTTACAATGCCGGAATTACAGCGCCTGTATGAAACCATACTGAGCAAGCCCTTGGACAGAAGAAATTTTCAGAAAAAGATCCTTGCGCTTGATATATTAGAACGACTGGAAGAACGAAAGACTGGCGGAGCACATAAGGCGCCGTTCCTTTATCGGTTTGATCAACGCAAGTATGAGCGGGCCCTGAAACTGGGACTAAAGTTTGGCTTATAAGATCAGAAGCAGCTGTTAGAGTGTTCGCTTTACTTCGCGCTGCTCGTAACTTTCAATTACGTCTCCAACCTGCATGTCATTAAATCCGTCAATACCGATACCACAGTCAAATCCGGTCTTCACTTCGCTTGCGTCATCCTTGTGACGCTTCAATGACCCTAGTTTGCCCGCATATACTACAATACCATCGCGGATCAATCGCATAGGATTCGAGCGTTTGATCGATCCATCGGTTACCATACAGCCCGCAATGGTTCCAACTTTAGATATCTTGAATACTTCACGGACTTCGGCATTTCCGACAATGACTTCTTCTGTCTCGGGAGCTAGCATACCTTCCATGGCAGCCCTGACATCATTTATCGCGTCGTAAATAATCGAGTAGAGACGAATTTCTATCTCCTCATTTTCAGCAACCCTTCTTGCTGCTCCCGAAGGTCGCACCTGGAATCCAAGAATAATTGCATCCGATGCAGACGCAAGCAACACGTCGGATTCCGAAATCTGACCTACACCTTTGTGAATGATGGCTACCTGAATTTCTTGCGTCGATAATTTTAACAACGAGTCCGTGAGGGCTTCTACCGAACCATCCACATCACCTTTGACGATCACATTCAACTGCTTGAAGTTACCGATGGCGAGGCGTCGTCCTATTTCGTCGAGTGTAATGTGCTTCTTGGTGCGGATATTTTGCTCGCGCATAATTTGCCCCCGCTTATTGGCAATTTCCCGGGCTTCGCGATCCGTTTCTACGACTGTAACTTTCTCTCCTGCCTGTGGAGCGCCATCAAGTCCCAATACAACGACTGGGGTAGACGGCCCCGCTTCATTCACACGTTTACCGGTATCATCAAACATCGCCTTCACGCGACCATGATTCGCACCAGCTAACAAAATATCACCGACGCGCAACGTGCCGGTTTGCACCATTATTGTGGAAACATAACCACGTCCTTTGTCTAACGATGCTTCAATGACTGATCCAGTGGCGTTTCTGTTAGGATTCGCTTTGAGGTTAAGTAACTCAGCTTCGAGCAATACTTTCTCCAATAGCCCTTCCACACCGTTCCCCGTCTTTGCCGAAATTTCCTGACTTTGATATTTCCCGCCCCATTCTTCAACCAGGATGTTGATCTTAGAGAGTGAATCCCTGATCTTTTCAGGATTTGCCGAAGCCTTGTCAACTTTGTTTATCGCAATAACAATAGGAACACCGGCAACCTGCGCGTGATTAATTGCTTCTTTGGTCTGCGGCATGACGTCATCATCTGCAGCCACCACAATTATAGCAATGTCGGTTAGTTTTGCACCGCGTGCACGCATCGCAGTAAACGCTTCGTGACCGGGCGTATCCAGGAAGGCGATCTTATGACCGCTCTTGGTCGTTACATCATATGCACCTACGTGCTGAGTGATACCACCAGCCTCCGATGCAGTTACCTTGGTATTTCTGATATAGTCAAGCAACGACGTTTTTCCGTGGTCAACGTGACCCATAATCGTTACGATCGGAGCACGTGGTTGCAGATCTTCGTCAGCATCTTTGCCTGCCTCAACCTGAAGCTCTTCCTCGGCCGATGTGAATTGGACAGCATATCCAAATTCATCCGCAATAACTGTGATCGCCTCTGCATCCAACCGTTGGTTAATCGAAACGAACATACCCAGACTGAGACAGGTTGAGATGACGTCGTTTACAGATACGTTCATCATGGAAGCAAGGTCGTTTGCAGAAATGAATTCAGTTACCTTAAGTGTTTTTGAAGCCTCCTGCTCCTGCAACATCTGCTGTTCTTGCGCATCGACGTTTGCCTGGCGTTTCTCGCGCCTGTACTTAGCACCCGTTGCTTTCTTGTTTCCTCCACTGAGTTTGGCAAGCGTCGCCCTTATCTGATCCTGAATTTCTTTCTCTGTGGGTTCCGCTTTCTGCGTCCTTGTCGGCTGTGGTCCACGACCACGTTGAACTGGCTGAGCAGGCCTTTGCGGTTTATTCGGAGGAGATCCTTGCTGTTGACCCTGGTTTTCCGTCCCGATCCTTTTCCGGGGACGTTTACCTTTGTTGTCCTTCTGAGTATCAGAGGAAGCGACCGGTGCGTCTTTTTTCTTTTCGGGTAATTGTATCCTATCGAGAACTTTTAATCCTTGAAGCTTGTCTGCCCGTCCTTTTATCAACTCTTGTTCTGGCTGCTTTTCTTCCTGCACTTCCTCCTTCTTCGCCACAACCTCTTTGGATTCTTCTTTCGCCTTCTCAGGTTGCTTTTCTTTTTCTTTGCTTTCTTTAACCTCGTCGGAAACTGTGGCCGGCTCAGCTTTGACAACAGGTTTTTCCTCTACCTTTTCCGGCTTTTTCTCCAGCTCAATCTTGCCGACAACTTTGATCCCCTCAAGTTTCGCCTTCTCGCG
>DASVBA010000575.1:0-7366 GCA_036376095.1 Chryseolinea sp. | reverse complement strand
GCTGACAACGTCACGTGGTTTGTACAGTATGAATGAATCCGGAAGTGCCTTATTGATAACACGCGAGTTCGGCAGAATTGCGTTCTGTATCCTCTTCGCATAGTTGATACTTTCGGTGATCTTCTTGTTCTTGTTTTGGATTTCAAGCTCGATCATCTTGCGCTCGGTGATATCGTGCGATACTACCAGTACCGATTCAAGCTTGTTGGACTCGTCAAATTCAGGAATGGCATTCACCTGCATGACACGCTTGCCCATCTCGGAAGAGAAGTCAACTTCGGCAGCAGCCTTTTCGTTCGTAGAGTTTACTTCCTCAACGATCTTCAACCAGCCTTCCAATATGGATTTATCAAGCTCAGTATCTTTTACTTTCCTGTTAAGGAAGAATGATGGCTTCTGTCCGGTGTATTCCTCAATAACGGGGTTGATATACGAAATTGATCCTTCCTCAAGACGTGTGATCAGATCGAGTGAATTTTCGGATAACGCCTGCATCTTGCTTCGCATACGCTGCTCCTGCTCAGCCCTGCGACGTTCAGTTATGTCGCGTGAGTTGAGAATAAATCCATGGATCGCCTGGTTAGACATACAGTTCGTGCCTGTAGATTCGATCCAAACAAAGCTTCCGTCTTTTGCCTTGTATTCATACTGCATCGTGACTTTCTCGTCAGGGCTCGCCTTCATCTTGCGGAATAATTCCTTATACACCTCGCGATGGTCAGGATGAACCTTGTCTACATCACTCTTGCCGATCATTTCTTTCTGGCCATAACCAAGGATAGATTCGACAGAAGGTGAGATGTAACGAATGCTTTCGTCTTCTTCATAGATCGTAATCACCTCTGAAGCGTTTTCGAGCAAAAGCTGCATCCGCTTCTGTGTTCGGTTAACCTCTTCGATCTGCTCTTCCAGCTTTTGATTGGAACGTTGTAGTTCTTCCTGCGTGGCCTGCATCTCCTCCGCGTTCTGACGAAGTACTTCCTGCTTTTCCTTCAGCTCATTACTCATCTCCTGAGATTCTGCCAGTAGCTTGCGTGTGCGTTCATTAACCTTGATGTTAAAGATGGTACGGGCCAGAATGAGCGAGAGCTCCTGGACAAACTTTACCTGCGAAGTGTCGAACTTCTTAAATCCTGCAAACTCAAGTACGCCGTATACTTCTTCATTGGTGATCAGCGGCACGATCAGTATACACTTTGGACGCTGATCGCCAAGTATACCTGATGTTATTGTGATATATTCGTCAGGGATCTCTGTGCGCAGAACGGTGTCTTTTTCCGCGGCTGCCTGACCTACGAGACCTTCGGCGAACTTAAACTTGGCCTTAAGATATTTCTTGCGCGTGTACGCATAGCTTGCTCTCATTTCGATGACAGGACGCTTGGCGTCGTCGTCATTTACTATATAGAACGCGCCTTGAATTGCCCCGATTTTTTCAAGGATGAACTTGATCACATCGTCTCCAAGAGAGTCGATGGTGTCGTGCATTCTGAGGATCTCGCTGATCTCGGCAACACCACGAACGATCCAGTTCCGTTCCTTGTCCCTGCGTTCGTTTTCAATGAGGTTGTTCCTCATGTTGATAAGAGACATCCCCAGAATATCATTGTCACTCGCGGGCTTGAATGCGGTATCATATTTACCTTCACCAATGCGCTGTGCGAAATCCGCGTTGTTCTTCAGTGAAAGGACCAGCTCATCGACCTTGGTGCTCATTTGCCCGAATTCATCGCCGCTTTTTTGTTCGGATGCTTCCGGCAAAATACCCTGTGCGACCATACCGATGGTGGTGCGCATTCCATACAGCGGCCGCGTTATCGAGCGGGCGAATATCATTGCCAGCAGTGTTGCAAGCGCCAGGATACAAAGCCCTGAATAAATAAAGGTGGAAATCAGCTGACCTGTTTCGCCCGTGGCCTCAGCAAGATCGATCTTGGCGAGCAGCGCCAGGTTACCGTTCTCTATCTTTCTTGAAACTTCTATCACCTTGGAACCCCGGTAGTCTTCACCGCTTTGAGTAACATTCCGTCCTTCAAAGACCGGAACGAAGCCGGCGACGGAACGATCGCGTGGATCTCGCAGCAGAATGGCAGCGGCTGTATCATTTCTTAGCGGGCTTATTAGCGCTATCTTCTTTGAAATAGGATCCTGGCGGGCAACGATAACCTCACCCGTCTTGCCCAGTCCCTGGTAGTTTTTGAGGGCTTTATAGACAGGGTTGAGATCAAGCTTTACAATCACGATTTTTTCCTGAGCACCTGTGTTATCAGTGATTGCTCCAGCGACGTAGGTGAAATAGTTTTTCTTTTTGTGGTCGCGAAGCACGGACGAAAAATAGATCGAGCTTTTAGCGCGGTCAAACGTTACTCCATCGGGGTCTACGAAGTTTCCGGTGAGGCTAGGATCGGTCGTTGCCAGGATTGCACCGCTCTTTGAGATCAGAATAATTTCGTCAACGCCAAGGATATATTTCTCATGGGTAAGGTAGTCGGAAAGTCCCCGGTCGGTTGAGGAGCTAGATAATACCGTATCTCCCGAAGGGTCGGGGCCACCCATCAGGGCCATGAGGTCCGCGCCGCCATCCGCAGCAGTTGTGTCGTTACCGCCCTTTAGCGTCTGGGAATTCTGAAGTATCTGTACCGCCAGCGATGCTTTTCCAAAAAGGGTATTGAGGTAGGCTGCCCTGTTATCAGCAATAACGTTAAGCGTCGAGGAGTATTTTTCTTTTATATTCTTCAGGTGGTAATCGTAACTAAAGAAACTTATTGCCAGGATCGCCGCCAGTGAAACCGTAAGAATCAGAAAGGTGACTTTTGTGCTTATGTTAATATTTTTCATCATATGCGTCTGGCAGTGGAATTATTTGTCGGTTGAGATCTTATCGGCAAGCAACTGTCCTGCTTCCTCCACGAACTTTCGTTGATCTTCGCTTATCCCGGTGAAGGAAGCAAGTTCAATGATACCCAATACCTGGTTGTTCTTTTTTACTGGCACGATCAGAAGGTGCCTCGGCGAAGCACTTCCTAAACCTGAAACTATTTTGATATAACCGTCAGGAACATCATCCACATATAGCGTATTCCCGCTGGCAGCAGCCTGGCCTATAAGTCCTTCTCCAATTTCGTATTTGATGATAGTGCTCTCACCGATGCTGAGGGCATAACCCAGTTTGAGTTCTATTCTGCGCTTGCCTCCTTCTTCTATAATGCGGTACAACGCGCCCTGTCCTGCTTCAAGCTGTTTGCAAATGGCTTGAAGTGTTAACTGCTGTGCGTCTTTTTCATTGCTTGCCTGACTTAACGTTTGTATGATAGTATCCAGGCTGATGGTGCTTTTTCCGGTGTTATCAGCATCGTGCTGACCGACGCTTGCTTCGAGGGCTCTGTCGCGGAACACTACGACTTCCTTTTTATAACGCAAAGCATAAAGCAACGTCAATGCACCGAGCAGGAAAGTGCCACCGACGATGATATAAACCCGCATAAACTGAGGTTCAAACCCGCTGCTTAATTGGAGGCCGTTGGGTAGTGAATAAATAGAATAAAGGGAATAGCCGATGCCGACGATAAATATCGAAGAAAGCATCAACGTCAACTTGTACCGGTCGGTGAAGAGACTTATCATCTGTATTGCTTATCTAGTTCTTTCAAAAACTCCACAATTTGGTCAACCTTCAGCACATGATCAATTTCCGTGACGGCTAATGCGGCTTTAGGCATTGTGTCGATCATACATTCCGAAGGCTCCTGCACGATAGTTAATCCTGCGCGGTCATGAATATGTTTCATACCCAAAGCACCATCCCTATTTGCACCGGAAAGCAGAATGCCTACAAGCTTTTCCTTATAGACGAAAGCACAACTTGCCAGTGTAATATCAATAGCCGGCCTCGAGTTGTTTATCATCTCTTCGGTTGACAGGGCAAAGTGATTTCCAAGTTCTACTGACATATGATAATTGGCCGGGGCAAGATATACACTGCCTTTTTTAATATTCTCTTTATCGTTTGGCTCCGTTACCTGAACAACGCTCTTGATGGACAACGCTTCCACGAATCCATTTCGAACGTGTTTGAGTCGATGCAGGCACATTATTATCGGAAGTGGAAAGCCCTTGGGCAATTGCGCCAGGATCTTTACAACACCCTGAAAGCTGCCTGCTGACCCACCGATAACAACGGCTTTGTAGCTGTTATTTAGGCTGAATTTTTTCATGCGTCAATAGACAACTACTTTAATCCTTTATTTTCTTATAAATCTTCTCTTCATTATTCACCACAATAAAGCGGTTCGCATAATCACACCATATCAACGACTCCTTCGATCCGATTGCGAGGTAACCGTATTTGAACAGGCTTTCGTGGAATTTCTTCAGAACTTCGTTTTGCAGCGTCTGATTAAAATAGATCATCACATTACGACAAAGGATCAAGTCGAATTTGTTGAAGATATCTCCAGTGACCAGGTCATGACGGCGGAACGAAACATTCATAAGCAAGTCCTTATTGAAGACTGCCATTCCGTTTTCTTCGTGATAGTAGTCCTTAAAGCTCCGTGTACCCTGAAAACGGATATAGTTCTTTTCGTTTAGCTCCATGTTCTTTGCCGGATAAGTACCAGCTTTTGCTCTCTCAAGAATGTTTACGTCGAGATCCGTAGCTATTACTGTTACATCCTGCAATACTCCCATTTCCTTGAGCATTATGCTCATGGACAACACCTCTTCACCGGACGAACATCCGGCGTGCCATATCTTAAATTGTTTGTGATTCAACATTATCGCGGGGATGATTTCCTCGCGCATGATCCTCCAGAAGCTGGGATCACGGAACATCTCAGTTACGTTAACGGTCAGCTCGTCCAGAAATTCATTAATGAAGGAAGGAGTCTCGGCTAGTCTTTTTAGTAATGCGTCTACGGAGAGTTTTTTTAGTTCCATTATGCGGAGTACGCGTCTTTTGAACGAAGACATGGCGTAGTTCCTAAAGTCATAATGGTACTTCTGGTAAATGAACTCCGAGATCCGTTTGAGGTCGGCAATGTCAATATCCAACATGTATGGTCTTTTAAAGGGAACCCAAAATTAGCTTGTTCATAAAACTGCCGGACGAATTTCAGCGGTAAATATTACACGCGTTTAATATGACCCGAAGCATTTTAATTTTATGGCACTCCACCTAGGTTCGTACTAATTAGTTGAAAAAAAGGACTTTAAAAACTTTTAGCCAAAAAACTTAGTACGCTCAAATGGTCAGATTCCACCCCGAATTCGCGCACGCTGACCTCAATGGATTTGATTTGGATAAGATAGGGGCTAACCTTTTCGATTCAGTTCCTCTTGCGTTATACGAAGGGCCTGAAGATTCAATTTAAGAGCTTTCTCGACCTCCGACGCCAGTTGCCAATCGTCGCCTTGTACAGGCTTTTGTGCTAGCAGCGCCCTTAACTCCTCGGTTTTAGCGAGATGTTCTCTCTCTTTCGTTTCAAGCCTGGATTTCAAATCGTTGATCTCGGTTTGCGCCGAGGGACCACCAGTCTCACTTTCAAGCTCTTTTATACGGGCCAGATAACTCTTTTCTTTTCTTGCGATTTCCTCTTGCGTAGCCTGCAACTCTTCCATGTTCTGTCGCATTTCTTCCTCCTGGGCTCGCATCTGTTCAGTTTGCTGTTGAAATTGATGGATGAGTTGCATGTTCTTCTGCGCTGCCCTCACTGATGCAAGTGTTGATGCAATAGACTCACCTAGCTTTTCCACGAATGCAATCTCATGTGGCAGGTATTCATTGAAAGATGCAAGCTCGATGATGCCGTAAACCTGCGTATCGACTTTCAACGGAACCAACAACAGCGATCGCGGGCTCGCATCGCCCAGACCTGACGTGATCCTTATATATGACTCGGGCATGTTGGTCAGATAGGTCGTTTCTTTCTCCAGGAACGTCTGACCCAAAATGCCCTCACCCAGCTTTATCTTCTGCTGTTCGTACTTTTTTATATCAAATGCGAAAAGAGAAATAAGCTCGAGGTGTTTATTACGGGAATCTTCGTCATTTAATATATAGAGTGCTCCCTGATTGGATTTTGTATACTGGACAAGCGCTGCTATAATCTTGTCACCCAATAGATTAAGATCATTATTGGACGACCGCAGGATATCTACAAACTTCGCAAGGCCTTCGTTTGACCATTGGCGTTTGCGTTCCTCTTCACTTAAAGCCTTCAAACGTGTTTGCATTTCGATGAGTGAGTCCGCAAGTTTGTTCCCGCCTTCTTTATAGTCGGCGTCAAGGCTTTTGTAATCAAGGTCCAGTTTGCCTTCACCGATCGCGACCACAAAATCAGTCGCGTCACGGAGGTCTTCAATTGTGTTCTTAATCTGGCTTGCAACGACGCCAATCTCATTGTTGTCAAACCCGGTGGTAAAGCTTTGGCTGGCTGCACTGTTCTCCAGCTGCTTCAGGGGTTCAAGGACCTTACGACGGAACAAATAAAAAACGACCCAAACCGATACGATATTAACAAGGACGGACAATCCGATAGCAATGGCTAAAATCCGCAGCTTACTCTCTACCTCTTCTTCGAGGTCAATGATAAGTTTGTCATACCATCGGGCAAGCGAAAGCCACCGCGACTCGAAGGCAAGCTTTGCGCTCGATGTATTAATGTTGCCGGATGTCGTCGCAGCAACGGGAGCAGTATCAGCCACGGAATCCGCCGGCAATGGGAGGGGGGGCTGTTCGGTGACAACCGCTGTGTTCAGCAGGGTTTGAATTGTTGACTTGTATGCGACCCAGTCTTCCCGAAGGTTGTCATACGTTATTCTCGGCAAACGGGACAGCGGCTTCAGGAAATGTTTGCTGCCGTCAACTCGTCCACCATTACCAAGGGTATTGAGTAAATGGTCCTGGTCGTCGGCAAGTGAAGCCAGCTCTGCGGCAATATCGGTTTTGCCCTGAATAAAGAATTGTAACTGAAGAGCAATCTCCTGGTTCGTGACTTGTACACTTCTTGCGAAGTCGATCTTTCTTTCTGCCTCCGTAACGGAGTTAAGCTGGTAACGGATAATTAAGTATTCTGCGCCAAAGAGGATGGAGAGCAACACCATGATGTAAAAGCCCCGCATCTTCAAGGACAGTTTCCGCCAAAAATTCATATTCCCAAATAAACTAAAATAAGCCGAAAGCCAAAACAATAGCGTGATCGGCGTGCATTTCAAATCTGCGATTTCGGCGAGAAATGTCCCGTAGTAAGCACTAATGACGACCTATTCAGAAATGACGGACTCAAGGCAGGTGCGTCAGTGCGGATTCTTCTTCTCTCGTTGTATGCAAGATCAGAGTTAAGCAACCTATTCTTCTAGTTGCTCA
>DASVBA010000559.1:0-5456 GCA_036376095.1 Chryseolinea sp. | reverse complement strand
ATACTTCCAAAACATCCTCAATATCAACAGAATAAGGCTGATATTGACGGTTATCAGATACGAGCAACAGCTTCGCTTCATCACCGGCAAAATTGAAAACGCGTTTGAAGACGATACCATCCTGTTTAGTTACCAGGATATAAAGTTTACCGTTCTTAATCGCAGCAACCTCGTCGAGGTATTCTCCGAAAATTATACAACCCGGCTGCAGGGGCAACATTGAATCCCCTTGTATCTCAAATGCGCGGTAGGTTCTGTTCCTGGGCAAAACCGGGAGGCTGATCTTCGGAAGTTCTTTCACGTATTCGACATCCTGATAACCTGACAAATATCCGGCGGACGCCTTTTGCGTTACCAACTCCACATTCTCTTTATTAGTAGAGTCCACTGTAATGGCAAGGATCTCCCTTCCCCGGGATACAGCGCTCGCCTTCCGATCCTTTTCGCTCCGACTCAAGTCGACCCTCACAAGATCATCAAGGTTCACGTTAAAGATCTTGGTTATATCGAGCAACGATGCCAACGGAGGGGTTGAACGCTCCTCTTCGTACGCACCGATGGCAGCTTGTTTCAGGCCGAGCTTTTCGGCGAGCTGTTTCTGCGTCATGTTCTGTTGACCTCTAAGAAACTTTAGATTTTTGTTAATGAATGCCATATCAAAAGAATAAAAGTAAACTAACAAATTATCACAAACTCATCGCTTACTGTTCCGCGCCCCACTTTGTGACGGCGGTCCAAAAAGGCGTCCGAGCTTCAAACAGCGAAGCGATTTTTTTTTTGACGTTCCTGTCGACCGACATTCTCGTCGCCTAAACCTTCCGCGAGAGGCGGAAAGGTTTAGTGAAGAGAGCGCCAACCCACAAAATATTTAAAATCAATACAAAAATCGCTCGACTATTATTAAAACTTTGGCCCACTCCACCTCCCATCCGCGACGGCGGAGAAGGAGTTGGAAGGGATTTGTTGCTATGGCATTAACAACATTCAAAACTAAAAAAATTAGTTTGAAAGAAAAAACAAATTACTAATAATTTTAGTTAATTAGAGGCGTGGAACGAAACATCATACACCTCGACCTCGACGCCTTTTTTGTAGCCGTTGAATGCAAAAACAATCCCCGGCTTGCAGGGAAACCTCTTATTATAGGTGGAAGCAGTCGCCGTGGTGTTGTCGCCGCCTGCAGCTATGAGACGCGCAAATTCGGGGTTCATTCCGCCATGCCCATGTACCTGGCTCTCCAACTTTGTCCTGATGCTAAAGTGATCTCCGGCGATATGGAATCCTATAGCAAGAATTCCCACGAGGTAACAGAGATCATTGCCGATTCGTCCCCCCTGTTTGAGAAATCCTCCATCGATGAATTCTACATTGATGCCAGCGGACTGGACCGATACTTCGGCGCTTTCAAGTGGGCTGTTGAACTTCGAAGAAAAATAATTAAAGAAAGTGGACTGCCTATCTCCCTTGGAATGTCTGTAAACAAACTGGTGTCCAAAGTGACAACGAATGAATTCAAGCCGAATGCTGAAAAACAGATTCCGCCAGGTACAGAAAAAGATTTTCTCGCCCCTCTATCCGTCGACAAGATTCCGATGATCGGTAAACAGACCTCGTCTTTTCTCTATGATATGGGCGTTCGAAAAGTAGAAACCCTGCGCGAGATGCCCTTGAAGTTTTTGGTGAGTGCCTTTGGAAAGAATGGCATAAGTCTGTGGAACAAGGCTCATGGTATTGATGAGTCCCCGGTCGTTTCATACAGCGAGCAAAAGTCCATCTCAACAGAATGCACGTTCGACGAGGACACGATCGACGTAAAACGAATGAAGTCAATTTTGATTGCGATGGTTGAAAAAGTGGCGTTCCAGCTGCGCGAACAAAACAAACTTGCGTGCTGCGTAACCGTGAAGATCCGCTACTCAAATTTCGACACCGAGACCAAACAGGTGCACATTCCTTACACGTCGTCGGATCACGTGCTGCTGCGCACCGTGACCGAGCTTTTTACTAAACTTTATAGCCGCCGGATGTTGATCCGTCTTGTGGGCGTGCGACTAAGCGGACTCGTTCATGGCAGTCACCAGATCACCTTGTTTGATGACACCGCAGAAAGCATTCTGTTGTACGAAGCCATTGATCGGATCAAACACAAGCATGGCTCCGAAAAAATTGTCCGCGCTACTACCCTCGGCGTAAACAGAAGGGTAAGAATGGAGATGAATATGTTCAAAGGTACCGTTAGAATGGGATGATAGCTATGGCACACATCACACTTATCCTTCCCTTTACGTCCTCGCGTCTCAGCGGTAAACCACAACCACACCCGCCACCCCGACACACACTCGCACACCCACGCGCGCACACCCAGCTAACCCAATTACCCAAACAGAGGAGAACACCAAATATGAAACCATCCATCACAAGAATCCATCAGCCGGTTGAAGAGTTGTCGTTTGTCATTGATCCCCCTCCACACATCAAAAGTGATGTGTCAGTATTGAAGGATGACGTCCAGTTCCTTACGAGCAAATCTTTTGAAGATCGTTACGCGCCCGCGCACATTGCATTATTCAGATACGACGATAAGCAGCACTTCGACGACATCCTCCGGGAGGTGGAATCCAAAGCGGCAAAATTCGATCCATTCAATATTTTTCTGAAGGGACTAAAATATCACTGGATGTACTCAAACCGCTCTATTTATCTCGATATCCTGAACAAACCGGATGTCAGGGAAATTTTCGGCAAGCTTGTTAAGGAAAATTCGAGATATAGTCCTTTTATTTCCGTGGCGAAAGGACTGGATCATGAGGGTTTCCTGAAAGCATGGCTTCACCTGCAGGACCTCCAGTACGCTCAGGATTTTTTGTGTGATCGAATCACAGTTCTTGCGCGAAAAGAAAACCAATGGCTACGCTACAAGGAATTTATGTTTGCGGGCGGGTAGTGTACGATTCACGCGCAAACTCCGAAATGTAACACCAGCAAAAGTAATGAAGAAACTCCATGCCCACACCCACTCCCACGATTAACCTGCCTGCCGTCAGGCTTTTACTTATAACGAATTACGTTCACCCTAACCGTTGTCAATTATGTTACCTCTGGAAATTTTGAAGTCTCACTTCGGCTATACCTCGTTCAGGCTCGAGCAGGAAACAGCCATCGACGCCGTCCTCCAAAAGAAGGACACATTTGTTCTCATGCCTACCGGTGGAGGGAAATCATTGTGTTATCAGATACCGGCCCTTCTGTTCGATGGACTTACAGTTGTGATTTCCCCACTTATCGCGCTTATGAAAGACCAGGTCGATGCCTTGCGTTTGAACGGCATCCCCGCAGCATTCCTGAACTCCACCCAAACATCAACCGACCAGGAAAATATTCTACGGCAGGTGCATTCGAAAGAACTCAAGCTGCTTTACCTCGCGCCTGAAAGCGTTTTCCTCAAAAAGATCAGCTCCTTCAATGTAAGCCTTGTTGCCATCGATGAAGCGCACTGCATCTCCCACTGGGGACATGACTTCCGGCCGGAATACCTCCAGCTTGCACAACTGAAGAGGGCAATGCCGGATGTTCCATTCGTTGCCCTGACCGCCACAGCCGACAGTCTTACCAGAAAAGACATTGTGGAAAAACTGGAGCTGCGGAATCCGGAAACATTTATATCCAGCTTCAACCGCGCGAACATCCGCTATAGCGTCGAGGACAAAAAAAGAAGCTTCGAAAAACTCCTGGAATTCCTCGAAAAGAGAAAAGGGGAATCAGGAATTATTTATTGTTTGTCGCGGGCTTCAACTGAAACGTTGGCAAATGATCTCGCTGAAGAAGGGATTGACGCGTTGCCGTATCATGCGGGAATGGACCGAGAGCAACGGACCCGCCACCAGGACATGTTCCTTCGCGATGAGGTGAAGATCATGGTGGCAACCATCGCTTTCGGAATGGGTATCGACAAATCCAACGTGAGATTTGTCGTTCATATGGATCTTCCCAAGAACATTGAAAGTTATTATCAGGAAACAGGTCGTGCGGGACGGGATGGGCTCCCGAGTGAAGCGTTGTTGTTTTACTCCTATTCCGACGTAATCAAACTGAAGAAGTTCGTCTCTATTGAGGGCAACTCGGAACAAACCGCGATATCCCTGAAGAAGCTGGATCAAATGGCGGCCTTCGGAAGTCTTACTTCGTGCCGCCGAAAATTCCTTTTGAATTATTTTGATGAGGATACCACTCCGCATTGCGGCAATTGCGATGTCTGCTTATCCCGTACAGATACCGTCGACGGAACGTTGCTCGCTCAAAAAGTCCTTTCGGCTATTGTGCGTCTGCAAGAGCGGTTTGGCGCCGGCTATGTTATCGACTTCCTCAGAGGATCGAATAGCGTTAAAATCCAGGATGCTCATAAGCAGATGAAGACGTTTGGCGTTGGCGCCGATCTCTCCAAAGAGCAATGGACAACTGTCATTCGCGACCTCATTGATCAGGGATATCTTGCAAAATCGGATGGTTTATACCCGGTCCTTAAACTCACCCGGCGAAGCGATGCAGTCTTGAACGGAAGCGAATGCGTCATGATCACTAAATCAAAAGAGCGTGTCGAGCTGCAGGAAAACGCTATCGAATACGAAGTCGCTCTTCTACAGCAATTAAAACATGTGAGACGGGAATTAGCAATGCTGGAAAATGTCCCCGCGTACGTTATTCTTGCCGACTCAAGTCTCCTGGAACTTGCCACGTACCTGCCGCACAATCAGGAAGATCTCCAAAAGATCTCGGGATTCGGGCAGGTTAAGATTGAAAAGTACGGGAAACACTTCTCGAACGTTATCGCCTCCTATTGCACAAAACACGGCTTAGTTTCGCGTATTCAGCTCAAAGAAGGGCGCCGGATGCGCAACGGCCGGCCTGAGCGTGAATCTGAAACCAAACAACAGAGTTATGACCTTTTTATGAAAGGTTTTTCCATTCAACAGATAGCCGGTCTTCGAAGCCTTAGCACAGATACTATTGAAGGCCATCTTGCTTTTTATTTGCAGCGCGGAAAGATTGCCATCACTCAGTTAATGGAAACGTCAAGGGTCAACGCGATAATCAATGCGATTGAAATGTCTCCCTCGCCGTCGATGACTCCCATAAAAGAGCTGCTTGGCGACACGTTCACTTACGGCCAGATCAGGATGGTAAAATCGCATTTGGACTTCCTGCAGTCGGGTGCGAAAGAAACGTTAGACGTTAATCGTGTGTAGAAGCAGGTGGTGTGCATGTTAACTGCAGAGACGCAAGGAACGTAAGGTTACGCAGGGGGATTGCCGAAACCCTTTGCATGGATCAGTGTTACCTGCTTTGCATTTTGAAGGCGCGCTTTCCTTTGCGAAACCTCAGCGGAAAGGTTAATCGTTAATCGTGGTGTGTGCAGAGGAAGCTTAATATGTTCATATGATAATTCTCTGCAAACCCCT
>DASVBA010000544.1:0-2899 GCA_036376095.1 Chryseolinea sp. | reverse complement strand
AAGCCAAGGACTTTTTTGTAGGTATCATCACGCTTATTTCCAGCCTGAAGCAATAGCTTGGAATAGCGCCGGTAAAATTCCTTTGCAGGCTTGCTCAATGAATTAGTCCTTTTCCTTTGATCAAGGACATCATCAAGCCCGTCCTCTTTTAGATAGTCGTTGAATTTTTCAGCTTCTGACTCGATAAATGCATTATTGCTCTCCAGTGAAAGCAGGTAAGTTCCTTCTCTTTGCAGCGTGAGGCTCAGATTATTTTTGGGATCGATCAGAATACTATCCACCAGACTTTTCATATCGGCCCCATTGTGAAGGTCGAGCGTTTGGACTTTATGTTGTTTCAAATTCCATGGCTCGCCGATAAAATTCTCACCAACGACAAACCTAATGTTGGTGCGTTCCCCGGGATGCAAAAAGAATTTCAGCGGCTGCATCCAGAATTCGTGCGCCTGTACGATCGTGATCAGAACTGTAAGGAGTACCACTATCGCAATCTTTCTCACCATATGATCAAAACGAAACAACTAAAGTTAACTTATCAGGAGTTCATTATTTCCTCGAGTTCCTCTACCTCCTCAGGAATATTCCTCATAAGATCGTAAACTCCGTTCTTTTCGATCCTAACGTTATTTTCGATCCTGATGCCAAGTCCTTCTTCACGGATATAGATCCCGGGTTCGACGGTCCATACCTGGCCTACCTGCATCTTGTGGTACATGTTTCCAACATCGTGAACATCCAGACCCAGCTGGTGGCCTGTTCCATGCATAAAATACTTTTGAAACAAGGGCTTGCTCTTGTCCTGGTTCTTCACATCCTTTTTATCGAAAAGTTTGAGACCAATCAATTCACTTTCAACTATTTTCTGGACCTCCTTGTGATAGTCGTAATATCTCTCTCCCGGCTTAAGGAGTTTTGTAGCCTGTCGCTTCACCCGTAATACGGCATTGTAAACATCTTTCTGTCTCTTGGAGAACTTACCGTTTACCGGAATTGTGCGTGTAAGATCAGCGTTGTAATTGGCGTATTCAGCGCCGACATCCAATAGTAAAATATCGCCGTCCTTACATTCTTTTTCATTGGCAATGTAATGTAGCACGCATGAATCAGCGCCGGAGGCGATTATCGGTTCATAAGCAAAACCCCTGGAACGGTTTCTAAGAAATTCATGAGCGAACTCAGCTTCAATCTCATATTCCATTACCCCGGGCTTCACAAATTTCAGAACCCTGCGAAAAGCCAATTCCGTGATATCACAGGCACGCTGCAGCAAATCAATCTCTATCTTCGATTTAACAGAGCGCAGGCCGTGCATAATCGGGGCAAGGCGCTCGTACTTATGCAGTGGGAAGTTCGACATGCAAGATTTCACAAAACGCATTTCACGGGTTTCAACCATCACCTCAGCCCGGTAGTGGTCATTGGTGTTCAAATAAACATGCTCAACATCACCCATCACCATTGCAGTCTTGAACAGGGTATTGAATTCCGTTGTCCAGAGTATCGTCTCAATACCGGTTACTTCTCTCGCCTCTTCCTTTGTGAGCTTGTGACCTTCCCAGGTTGCAATGCGCTCGTTCGTTTCGCGAAGGAACAAGACTTCTCTGAATTTCTTGTCCGGGAATTCGGGACACAATAATAATATCGTCTCCTCCTGATCGACACCCGTAAGATAGAACAGGTCGCTGTTCTGACGAAAGCGCATCGTTCCATCGGAGTTGGTGGGCAATACGTCATTGGAGTTAACCACGACGACAGGATTTGACTTCAGATCCTTCAACAGCCTTTTGCGATTTGATATGAAGAGTTCTTTGTTGATGTTTTCGTATCTCATGGTGAATACCTAATTTTCAGACGTGCTAATTTAAGTCAAAACTCTATGAAGCCAATCGCATATCTATCAAACTCAATCCTGTTTGTTATGATCTCAGCTGGTTTGACGTATGGTCAGTGGAAATACGAACCAACACCCGAGAACCTGAAAACGCGTGAATGGTTCCAGGATGCAAAATTCGGTCTCTTTATACACTGGGGGGTATATAGCGTACTCGGAGACGGCGAGTGGGTGATGAATCAACAGCAGATCCCCGTGAATACTTACGAGAAGTTACCGGCATTTTTTAATCCCACCGACTTCGATCCAAAGGCATGGGTGCAAATGGTGAAGGATGCAGGTATGAAATACATTACTATCACAAGCAAACATCACGATGGATTCGCGATGTGGGACAGCAAAGTATCAGACTATAACATTGTAAAACGGACTCCCTATGGCAAAGATGTTTTGAAAATGCTTGCCGATGAGTGTCACAAGCAGGGTATTAAGCTCTTTTTTTATCATTCACAGCTTGACTGGCATCACCCCGACTATTTTCCACGAGGTAATACAGGAGGCAGTTACACGGGCAGACCTGAGAGTGGTGATTTCAACAAGTATCTTGATTACATGGATACACAGCTCTCGGAATTACTGACGAATTATGGTGACATCGCCGGTATTTGGTTTGATGGCATGTGGGACAAAAAAGACGCTGACTGGCGGCTGGAGAAAACGTATAAGCTTATCCATCAATTGAAGCCGGCTGCATTGGTTGGAAGCAATCATCATAGAGCTCCTTACGAAGGCGAAGATTTCCAAATGTTTGAGAAAGACCTGCCTGGCCATAACACAACAGGATTTTCTTCGGAACAGGTAGTCGGAGCGTTACCGAAGGAGACTTGCGAGACGATAAACAACTCGTGGGGGTTCCATCTAAAGGACGACCACCACAAGGATAAAAAGGTACTGGTTCAATACCTGGTAAAGGCCGCTGGGTATGGGGCAAACTTCTTGCTTAACGTTGGCCCCATGCCTAACGGGAAGATCCAGCCTGAACATGTTGCGTCACTAAAAAGCGTAGGC
>DASVBA010000530.1:0-4986 GCA_036376095.1 Chryseolinea sp. | reverse complement strand
GAATAGCTATGGCTTCCATGTATATTTTATCTTTATAACCGTCAAAAATAGCGTAATTATTGTCAAATAGGTTCTGAATTTTTGACAGAATGTGAGCATTAACAGTTCAATGGCGTGAGCAGAACTTTTGTGATCGGCGATATTCACGGTGCTTACCGTGCTTTGCGGCAGTGCGTCGAACAGTCGTCAATGAAAGACGACGATCACTTGATATGCCTCGGCGACGTGTGCGATGGATGGCCGGAGACAAAATCGTGCGTCGATTATCTTTTGCAATTGAAAAAGGTCACCTACATCCTGGGTAATCACGACCTCTGGCTGTACGATTGGATGCTATCGGGTAAATCCGAAGGTATCTGGCTAACCCAGGGAGGCGATGCGACAGTGAAATCGTATGCCGATGGAGTTCCTTTAACGCACGTCAACTTCTTTCAGAAAGCCCTACCCTATTTCATCGAAAACAACAGACTTTTCGTCCATGCCGGAATCGACCCAGGGCAGCCTATCGAACAACAGGGCCTGGATACATTTCTCTGGGATCGAAGCCTGGTTCAGCAGGCAATGGAACTATACAACCTTAAAATTAACAGGAGACTTACAACCTTCGATGAAGTTTACGTTGGACATACGCCGATACTGTCAAAGCAACCCATAAAAGCATGTGGTATCTGGATGATGGACACAGGAGCCGGTTGGTCTGGTGTTTTATCAATGATGAATGTGGAAACAAAAGATACTTTTACGAGTGACCCGGTCACCACGCTTTACCCGGGCGTCGAAGGGCGCAAGCCGAAAGGGGTATAAGGGAATAAGGTAATAAGGAGATAAGGTGATAAGGTAGGAAGTAAGAAGTAAGAGGTAAGAGGTATCGGGTTTACAAATAAGTACGAACACTGTCATACGGTGCTGTCTTCTCACACCACCAACGCTGACAGATACTAAAACACGACAACTTCCGAACCTCTTGGATTTGTGATGTACGAGTTGATAAGATTTTGAACCGTTCTGGTTTCGATGCTTGGCTTTATATAGTTCCTTGCAGACTCGAAGTCGCTAATAGACGCTTCCCGATCGAAGAATCCAAATCCGACGTATGCCCCTCTTTCAACAAGAACCAGTGACTGTTCACCAAGTTTCCTTCCTTTTCCGATGATGGCAACGGTCTCTCCCTCGTCTCTGAAGGCGCGTATCGCTTGCTCTACCCTTCCATTATAATGCGTCACGGACTCAACGCCCATACACGCACCGTGGCATCCACCCGACTGGTAATCGAAACACAACCCTTTTGAAAGTTGTAAGCCGCAAAGCTTCGGACAAAGTTCGTAGTCGCGAACCTTTTCCCAGAGAAAGTTCCAAGCTTCTCCCTTGGTGCTGAACCGGACGAGGGGATGTGATCCTCTTGCAACCAAATTGACTGAAAATCGCAGGTAGCCGTTGCGATCCTCATAGTCAAAAATTCCCCACTCCTCAACCCGGAATTTTTGAGCCTGGTTATATTTTGGCCATAACCTCCTAATCTCCTGTGACTCAAGTATGAGTGCGATCAATTCGTTTCCTGTTAACTCGTAACTGATGTGATGTATCTCGTTCCGTATTTTTGATCGGCTCCATTCGCGAGCGTCACCCGTAAAATGTCCTGCAATTCTTTTTTTAATGTTAATAGCTTTACCAACATAAATAACATTGCCGGTAGCGTTGAGGAAATAGTACACTCCTGGAAGTGCGGGAAGTCTGTCGAACTCCTCTTTCGGAAGATTGGGTGGCAGAATAGTTTCTCCGGAATTGCGCTTAAGCACCTTAACGATGTACCCGTCGCTGTCGCGGCGAAGGAGCTGGTCGAAGATCTTTGCAGTAGCTGCTGCATCCCCGCCTGCCCTGTGCCGGTTAGTGATCTCAATTCCTAAACTTTCGGCTAAACTGCCGAGGCTGTAAGACCTGAGTCCCGGAATGATCTTTCTGCTGAGCCGGACTGTACACAACTTTTTGGATTGCCAATTGATTCCGACCTGCTCGAACTCTTTCTTGAGGAAGGAATAGTCAAAATGCGCATTGTGCGCCACGAAGATCTTGCCTTCCAATCGTTTAAGAATATCTTGTGCTATCTCTTCGAATTGTGGCGAGTCCAGGACCATCTCGGTCGTGATTCCGGTGAGTCCTGTGATATAGTAGGGAATGTTCCTACCCGGATTTATCAACGTATGAAATGATTCAGTTACCTGGATCCCATCGTGCAGGTAGATGGCCACTTCAGTAATGCGATGATTTTCTGCGTATCCTCCCGTCGTCTCGATATCAACAATCGCGTACATGGGTGTAAGTTAGAATTTGACTTTTGAACCTAAAAGCAGAAATTCAACCAATTTTAAATAACTCAAAAATGAATGGAATAATCCGTTTTCTCCTGTCCGGCCTCGCGGTGCTATTGACAGCCTATCTTCTTCCAGGTGTTCACGTCGATCATTACGGGTACGCATTGCTTGTCGCAGCAATCATTTCCCTTGCCAATATTTTTGTACGACCTCTCCTTATCATTTTCACCATCCCAATTACAATCCTCACGCTGGGATTGTTTCTTTTAGTTATTAACGCACTGGTAATTCTTCTGGTTGATTTTCTAACGCCGGGATTTAATGTAGACGGATTTTGGTGGGCTCTTGCGTTCAGTCTTATTCTTTCCCTTTTTAACAGCTTGTTTGCAGACTTGCTGAAAGACAAGAAGGACTAATTACAAAATCCCGAGATTCAGTTCGACCTGGCAAAGTAGGATTGGTCATTGGCCTTAGTTTGGCCTTTGCAGGTGAGTATTCGAACACGAGGCATATTTATTAATCTTGCGATCTGCCCGTAAATAACTTCTTCACACAGCAGCTGCTAAAATACTATCGACGAGCTGCTCAAGACTAAGCAAGTAATAACTACAACTGGTCTCTGAAAGGTACCCACCCGGGCCGAGCGCCCGGGTTGAGTGGTTGTTTAATTATTACCAACTATTCCTGTAAACGGGGAATCCTATTAAGTTTTTGAACCTTGTACCAACTGCTCCCAACTTTTGTCTGGCATTACTTTGATCTGCTGGGCAACGATTTCGCCAAGGCGGTCGTCGAGTTCCGCAGTTTTAAGCATCGCCAGAACGTCCAGGGCCTTACCTAAATGAATGGTCCTTTCATCTCTTTC
The DNA here is from genome assembly GCA_036376095.1 of Chryseolinea sp. Classification (GTDB taxonomy): domain Bacteria; phylum Bacteroidota; class Bacteroidia; order Cytophagales; family Cyclobacteriaceae; genus Chryseolinea. Next base: position 1,812 of record DASVBA010000530.1, on the reverse strand, counting down.
ATCGCTCACAATTATCACCGGCGTCTGCCGGTTTATAGAGTTCGTCCGCACGGAGCGGATCATCTCAAAACCTGTGACCACAGGCAGGTCGGTGCCGCAGATTATTACATCGAAATGTTCGATTCGCGAGGTTAGGAGCCCATCCAAACCAGATTCAGTATGGAGCACAACGGGATTGCAACTGCTAAGCACCGACTTAATTTGATCAACGGTTTTTGACTGCCTGTGAACCACAAGGATCTTCATTGTCGTTTAGTAAGTTTTACGTAGACAATACTTTCCAATATTCCGGATCACAAGATCGGATAAAGCAAAATATTCGTCTCAGAAAATTACCGTGTTGCCGACTGATCAGTTTGTGAGAACGAAAAAGTTACGCGCACAAGTAATGTCAAACGTGGTTTTTCCATTCAGCTCCCCGAATCCAGGGATCCAAAAAATAGTAGAATTGTACTAGATTGATTTTTGGTTATTTCACCAGCCCGCATTCATAAGCATACTTCACAAGGCCAACGATGTTGTTTACACCTATCTTCTCCATAATGTTTACGCGGTGATTCCGAACGGTGTTTTCACTAAGAAATAATCTTTGACCGATCTCCTTCATCGTGAGCTCCTGACAAATGAGAAGTAAGATTTCCTTTTCCCTGTCCGTCAATTCGACATGTTCAAACAAATGTTTTGGTTTTGGCTTTTTCTCCTTGACATTCTTACGTAGAACCGAAGCGACAAGCTCGTTATGATAAAAATCCTTTTCAGCCACCGCGTAGATAGCCTTCTCCAATTCATCAGGTTCCGAATTCTTCAGCAGGAAAGCGTGAACTCCCATTTCCATCATGTGAAGAACGAACTTACCACTGTCGTGCATGGTAAGAACTATAATTTTTACATCCGGGTACTTGTTAATGATGTTCTCACATGTTTCCGACCCGTCCATGATCGGCATTTGCAAATCGACGATGGCAACATCAGGCGGACTATTTTTTATTAGCGCAAGAAGCTCCTTACCGTTTTCGGCATCTTTTACCTCGGAAACTCCCCCAAATGTGAGTAGCAAATTGACCATTGCTTTTCTGAAAAGCGTGTGGTCATCGGCGATGTAAACTTTGTACTTCGATTTCATAGGGGCAGGGTCATGTTTATTTTGCTTCCCTTCTTGTTCGAAGCTTTTATGAGCAGGGTTGCATTCAAAATTTCCAACCCGGGTTGGAAACGCTTAACCTGCTTGGGACACATCTTTTTTTTAAAAATAACCATAAAGAAAACAATGGCGCCGGAGTGCAATAGCATAGCAACGGTTCCAACGACAAATATAAATGCCACCTGATATTCTGTAGGTCCTGTCATAACCCCACCATTACCAGTAAATCCTGAATAATATCCAAGATGTTATGAAAACTCCAGTAAACCAATAGATCATTGTCCAAAAAACTTGGCCAGCCAGGTTGAAGAAAGCGGGGACCATGGTTCCGGTGCTATAAGTGATGTCCGAAGCGACATATCAAAACGTTAGCACGCGTTGCACGTTCTGAACGAGCATCGTGGATTACAGTCGGTGGTAATATAACCGGGGCAATAAAAAATGAAGATGATTTACCAGACACTAAATTTTTTTCTGGAATTTTTACAGGCGATCTGTACCACTATCTTTGCCGTTCTTCAATCTTAATAATGGAACAAAAGAAATTTTCAAAACTGACTGAAAGTGTTCATGCTGGGTCGCCTGGTGATAGTCAATTTAAAGGCACGGTCACTCCCATCTTTCCATCATCTGCCTATGATTACGAAAACGTGCCCGCGACCTTATACCCC
>DASVBA010000517.1:0-3136 GCA_036376095.1 Chryseolinea sp. | reverse complement strand
AAGCCACTAAAAGAGATATACATTAAACCAAGCGGACAAGATTTTATATCCGGAGCGAAAATTCGATTTGAACAGACGAATTATCAATTTTCGACTTGGGAACGAACGGTGCAACCAAAGAGTTTGGGGGCGCCACCTCATTTGCATAAGGACTTGGATGAAATAATGAGGGTAACAAAGGGTACAGTTGCAGTTTTGGTAGGTGACGAGGTGACTTATGTTGAAGAAGGTGGTTGGCATTTGAGACCTCATGGGGTCGTTCATACTTTTTGGAATGAAGGAGACACGCCAGCGACGATGATAGAAATCTATCCAAACCAAAATTTCGAAGTATACTTAGAAGAGATCAATAAGCTAATAAAGGAATTTCGAAACAAAGGAATTAAACCCGACTCACAAGAAGTAATAAGCCGGATTGACAAGTTGGACAAAGAATGGGGCGTAGTGACTTTTCATGACCAACGAGAAGGTATCATTAAAAGGTACGGACTTAAATAAACGGACTACAAATTGGGCCAGCCGCCAACAAAATCTGTAATATATAGCCCGCATTCTGCAATTCGTTCTGGCATACTTTTACTAATTTGCATTTGCTACTGCGGATAGTGATTCAAGTCGGGCTTGGCATTCATTCCTCCCGCCTTCGGAAGCTTTACCAAGCCCTCCAGATCGGGCCACGTCTTATACATAAACGTTGCCGGCAAGAACATAGCAACTTTTCGACAGACAGTGGGTGAGCGACTTTAAGATTGATATCTGCCAATAATTTCGGTTGACAAGTCTCACACAGATAGTTTTACAATGTGACTAATTCAGGAAGAGCACAAATAATTTTGAAGGTGTCATCGCGGACAAAGAGACAGAAACTAAATAAAGAATTATGAAATACTCAATCTATCTTACTTTTATCACATTTATAAGTTCGGTAAGCTTTGTTTTTGGACAGAGCGAACAGGAAAAAATAGCGATTGAACAAGAAGTTAAAAAACTGGACCTTGAACATGCAGATGCAGTCCTTCGAGGAGATCAGGCAGCAATGAATAAATATTGGACCGAAGACTTTATCGTGACCAATCCTTTTAACGAGATAGATCAAGCAGATCGGATAAAAAAGGGAATTGTTACCTATTCATCATTCATTCGACAAAGTGAAGCTATAAGAGTACATGGAAATACTGTTATTGTTATGGGAAAGGAGACAGTCGTGCCAAAGGGGAATTCTCCGGATGCCGGAAAAACCATTAATCGTAGGTACACAAACATCTGGATGATAAGAGATGGAAAGTGGCGGTTAATTGCCCGACATGCCAATGTTATCTGCGCAAACTAACACTTTGTTCAATGGACGAATGTAAAGGAGCAGACTTATGGGGATTGTCTGGGGAATAGTTCGAGCGTTTGACAACGGTAGGCATACACAAACGGGGCCTGTTGCACTGGCCCTATTGATCAGTTCGATCTGCGGAAGTAAGGCTGAAACTCGGTTGAATTCATTTTAATGATGATTTAGAATCTTTGGGCGAAGCAGTAGCTAAGCATGAGTTGCTGAAGCCAGCCTTGCTTTGATAGCGCCGCGGCGCTCAAACTCGGCAAACTTTTGGAGTCATGCTGTTGAGTCATTCAATTGCTGACAATTATCATTTTATTTCCTTATTCCGCCCTCTAATTTCGAGGAAAAAGAAATCCAATGGATTTTATAAGACTAATTGTTCAAATTCTTGCCGCTGTTTTATGCTGTTTGGCAGCGCTGGTAAGTATAACACTTTTTCTTCGGGTGCGTTGGCCGGCACCGGTGTTGTGGTTCTTAAAATTGTATGCTTCTGCCTTATCACCCTGGCTTTGCTTAATCGGTGTGGTTAGCACAATCGCCGGACTTACAACCGGTTCGGTCTTTATCAGTGTAATAGGAATTTATGTTGCTGCAATTTTTTTTATACACATATTCAGAGTTACACGTCCACCAGGTTCTTCACATGGGTTTGAGTTCGCTTTTGGTTCGCATTGGGAAGACCGAATAAATCCTCAACAAAAAAAGTTCTTTCTCCCGAGACGCACGATAGTAAGATTACCCGTTGTTCCGAATCCGCGCATGGAACAAAATATTTCCTTTGCAATTATTCCCGGAACCGACCGGAAACTTTTGTGTGATATATGGCAGCCACACTCGACTATTGTCCCTTCAGGTCTGGCTTTTATTTATCTGCATGGCGCTGCATGGTACATGCTCGACAAAGATTTAGGTACTCGCCCGTTCTTTAGTCATCTGGCTGCTCAAGGTCATGTGATTATGGATGTGGCTTATCGTCTCGCCCCTGAAACAGATATGATGGGAATGGTAGGCGATGTAAAACGAGCCATCGTTTGGATGAAAGAAAACGCAGCAACTTATGGCGTAAATCCAAACCGAATTGTTTTGGGGGGTGGTTCTTCCGGCGGACACCTTGCATTGCTCGCAGCGTACACTGTTAACAATCCACAGTTTAGACCAAAGGAACTTGAAAGGAATGACATCAGCGTATGTGCAGTGATTTCCCTGTATGGTCCCGCTGATTTAGAGCCGATGTATTACCATCTCAACCAGCATCTCACCACCCGTTCAATTCCAGGCAGACCAAAAAAAACTGTCCCAACTGAAATGCCCGGATGGATAATAAAGAAAATGGGAAAAGAATATTATCGCCTCGGTTTTGACAAAGGCTTTGTCAATGCAGGAGCTTTTGCCCCGTTATTGGGCGGGCATCCTGACGAGTGCCCGGAAATCTACGCTCTTTACTCTCCTGTCACTCATGTAAATGCTCACTGTCCACCTACACTGCTAATACATGGCGAAGACGACACCATGGCTCCGGTAAAAGCCACCCGCGATTTATGCCAGCGTTTAGCAGAGGAAAAAATTCAAACAGTCATGCATATTTTGCCACAGACTGACCATGCTTTCGACCTCCAACTACCCAGAATATCTCCGTCAGCACACAATGCAATTTATGATGTGGAACGTTTCCTGGCTCTTTGCTCCTGGACAGTTATGCACAACTAACAAAAGACGATGGACGCAGTGATTATCGTTGGGATACCGATGGTAAACAGCCGTTTTTTATCGGACGAATTTCTTAAATTCAGAGAAAAGAGGCCCCGA
>DASVBA010000510.1:0-6100 GCA_036376095.1 Chryseolinea sp. | reverse complement strand
TAGCCAGACCATTTCCACTCGTTTTTTTGGAGCTTCCGAAAAAGAATCCAGCGACAAGCTTTGGAAAATGTATCTCACTGACGGAAAGCCGTATTTTCTGGAGTTTAACTACGGCGTCGGAAATGCCAACATCGATCTTTCCGGTCTTGCCGTAAAAAATCTCAAAATAAGCACAGGCAGTGCAGACGTCAATGTCGGATATTATTCTGCTTTGGAGAATCAGATCGATATGGATAGCTTCTTTGTCAAGGTTGACCTCGGATCGGTAAATGTTAAGAATCTCAACCTCTCCAGGGCTCGTTTTGTAATGGCCGATGTCGGCTTTGGAAATATGACCCTTGATTTCAGCAATAAACCACTTGTAAGCAATAAGATTAAGGGTAGTGTTGGTGCGGGAAATCTCACTATCATTCTTCCAAAGAATGACACACCCGTCCTGGTAAAAATTCAGGATTCGTGGTTGTGCAGTGTAAAAGTGCCTTCAAGCTTAAAGAAGGTAGCTGAAAACACTTTTGCAAACGCTGCCTATTCCAAAAACGCAAAGAACGCGTTGGTCTTTGATCTCGACGTTTCTATGGGAAACATTGTGTTCCAAGAATAAGATATTCCATTCACGCATTCTTGTAATTCCTTCCTATCTTTTGACACTAATATGCTGTCAAATCCAATTCAACAGTGGAAGCATTAACCGCCAAGAATGTAACCAAACGTTATACAAATCACCTAGCGCTCGACAATGTCAGTCTTAGTATTCCGGCCCAAACCATTTTTGGACTGCTCGGACCAAACGGAGCTGGCAAGACTACCTTTATCCGGATCATTAATCAGATCATAAATTCGGATAGCGGCGAGATCTCCATTTTCGGAGAGCGCCTTCAGCCAAAACATATCGGAACCATCGGTTATCTGCCGGAAGAACGTGGTCTATATAAAAAATTAAAGGTTGGAGAACAATTGGTCTACCTTGCGCAACTCAAGGGCCTGAGTCGCAAAGAGGCTGTCGAAAAAAGTAAATCATGGGTAAAGAAATTTGAGGTCACTGAATGGTGGAACAAAAAAGTCGAAGACCTCAGCAAAGGGATGGCGCAAAAGGTGCAGTTTATAAGCACGGTCATGCACGAGCCCAGGCTGATCATCCTCGATGAACCATTCTCTGGTTTTGATCCTGTTAACGCTCAAATCATAACGCATGAGATACTGGATCTGAAACAAAAAGGATGTACAATTATCTTTTCAACGCACCGTATGGAAACGGTGGAAGATCTGTGCGACCACATCGCATTAATAGATAAATCAAAGAAGATACTTGAAGGCTCGAAGAAACAGGTAAAGGAGACTTATCGCACTAATACATATTGGGTTGAGCATAAAGGACCTTTTAGCTTTTCGTCCCCAAATTATGAGCTAATTGAACAGCGTAATATGGAGGATTCATTCTACAAGTCCGTTGTGAAGGTTAACAACAGTACATCACCGAATTTGCTTATCCGCGATCTTACAGAACTAACGGAAGTACATAGCTTTATCGAGAAAATTCCTACCATGAGCGAGATATTTATCGGTCTGGTGAAAGGAGGTCGTCATGAATAAAATATTATTAATCATCCAACGCGAGTTCCTGAATCGCGTCCAGAAGAAATCGTTCCTCATAGCCACAATCCTGCTGCCCCTTATTTTTCCGGCGATCATGGCTATCCTTGTATATGTCGCCATTGAACAGCGGAAGAATGCAGAAAAGGAAACGATCTATTATGTTGACGACAGCGGATTGTTCGTGCCTGATTCATCAAAATTCCGCTTCAAAAAATTCGATGTCGACGTAAACATTGCCAAAAAAGCATTCCAGGAAGACAACAGCAGCTATGGACTATTATACGTCCCCAAATTTGACCTGGCGCATCCCCGGGGAATATCGCTTTATACAAAGGTAAATCCCAGCCCGAATGAAATCGGGGATATCGAGGGCATGTTGGCTAACCGAATCAGGGAATTGAAAATGCAAAAATTCAACATCGATCAGCGGGTACTTGACAGTATTAAAACCGATGTTTCCATTCAGAACATCAATCTCTCCGATGAAGGCCATGAAAAAAGCTCGGACTCCAAAGTATTGTTTGGAGTTGGCATGACCTGTGGTATCCTAATGTACATGTTCATCTTCATCTACGGAGCGCAAATCATGCAGGGGATCATCGAAGAAAAAACAAGCAAGGTCGTTGAGGTCATTGTCTCTTCCGTAAAGCCATTTCAGCTAATGATGGGGAAGATAATAGGACTTGCATCCGTCGGCTTGCTGCAATTTCTAATCTGGATTGTACTTATCACCACTCTATCATCTGTTGTACTTGGATATTTCGGTCTTGAAATGCCACAGCAACAAATGATGAATGAAATGAGCCAGCAGAACCCTGCGATGCAAAATCAGGGAGCGATTGAACTCCTGAGACTTTTGGGGCAAATTCCTTTTGGATATGTGATTTTTAATTTTCTGTTCTACTTTTTGGGAGGATACTTATTGTACGGCGCATTGTTCGCGGCGGTCGGATCTGCGGTGGACAGTCCTGCGGAAGCTCAACAGTTTATGTTCCCCATTACCATCCCGATGCTCATCTCTTATTTTGGGTTATTCACGTTCATTCTGGAAGATCCCCACGGTCCGATTAGCGTATGGTTGTCAATTATTCCCTTTACCTCACCCATTGCCATGATGGGACGGATCGCTTTTGGTGTGCCCACCTGGCAACTTCTGCTTTCAATGGCTTCTCTCATCGCGGGATTTATATTCACAACATGGATCGCGGCCAGAATTTACCGCGTCGGTATCCTGATGCACGGGACAAAGATCAATTATAAGGTTATGGCAAAATGGTTCATGATGAAGGGTTGACCTCATCATGAATTCCTGCGCTAAAAACTTGAAACGACCGGATGAAGCCCATCCGGTTTTTTAATTAACTTTCGTATTGAAAGAGTCAGCAATTATCTCAGCCCGTTCCCGAACTCGATCGAACAGTATTCATCCCATGAGCAAGAAGGCGACGATACCATCTCTGGATTTTTATCAGAACAATTCCAATCTGAAATGGGTGGTGCTGGTTGCTTCTGTAGTGATAAGTATTGGATCGATTTATTACACAAATATTCTGGTTGATCAGCTGAAAGAACGCGAACGGCAGCAGGTGCAGCTCTATGCCAAAGCAATAGAATATACTGCTAATGGCGATGACTCCGGTGACGTCAATTTTATCGCACAGGAAATTTTGTTTCAGAACAATTCAATACCAATCATACAAGTAACGGACAAAGGCAAAGTTTTGTCCTCCCGAAATGTGGAGGTGCAGGAAAACTGGACCGACTCAAGGAAGGATGTTTTTCTGAAGAACGAATTAAAGCTAATGGCCCAAACCTACGAACCCATTACCGTTACGTTGCGCGACCCTCAGACGGGAGAAGTTTTTGGCACTCAATTCATCTATTACAAGAATTCATTCCTGTTGAAGCAGCTAATAGCCTATCCCTATATACAACTATCTGTTATTGCAATATTTGGATTTATCGCCTACCTGGCTTTTAATTACTCCAAAGCAGCAGAGCAAAACCGGGTCTGGGTTGGACTCGCAAAGGAAACTGCGCACCAACTAGGCACACCGTTGTCGTCGCTCATGGCCTGGGTGGAAGTGATCAGAGACGACCCGGATATGAAGCAAAAGGGAATGGTTGAGGAGTTGGAAAAGGATATTCAAAAGCTTCGTATTGTAACTGAGCGGTTTTCGAGTATCGGATCAATTCCCGCCTTGAAAAAGGAGAATGTTGTGGACCTCATCAACAATGTTGTCAATTACCTGAGACCGCGGGTATCATCAAAAGTGAAAATGGAGGTGTTCACGTTGTCTGAGAATATTTTCGCGAATGTTCACGCCCCGTTGTTTGAATGGGTGATCGAAAATCTATCAAAGAATTCCGTGGACGCAATGGGCAACACGGGAACGATTGCTATAAAGATCTTAAGGGGTAATGAAGGAAAGATATTTATCGACATTTCCGACACCGGAAAAGGCATCCCCCGTTCTAAAATCGATCATGTCTTCCGGCCTGGATTCACCACTAAGAAAAGAGGTTGGGGGCTGGGGCTTACCCTGGCTAAAAGGATTATTGAAACTTACCATGATGGCAAAATTTTCGTGAAATCGTCCGAAGAAAATCTGGGCACAACCTTCCGAATTGTTCTTAATGTCGCGTGAGCCCTCTCACGTAAAAAGGCGCGATTTAGTAGCAAAAACTGCATCAATAATTCACTCGGAGCCTTTGTACTTCGTCCCCAAACGGCTACTTTTGCGCTCGAATTTTCAGGACCAAATTTCAAAACACACATCAAATGGCAAATATTGGCAAGATCACACAGGTAATTGGCCCGGTAGTGGACGTTGCGTTCGACGGAGAAGGGGCAAAATTACCTAACATCCTTGATTCTCTTATAGTTACAAAAGGCGATGGTACCGTAGTTGTACTGGAATGCCAGCAGCATCTCGGTGAAGACCGCGTCCGTACCATTTCCATGGAAGCTACCGAGGGACTCGTGCGAGGGATGAAAGTGACAGACACCGGTGCTGCTATTCAAATGCCAGTTGGTGAAGATATAAAGGGACGTCTTTTTAACGTGGTAGGACACGCGATTGACGGTATCAGTCAGCCAAAAGGAACGTCAACTCTTCCAATCCACCGTCAAGCGCCGTTGTTTGAGAATCTCTCCACCTCTTCTGAAGTTCTATTTACAGGGATAAAAGTTATCGACCTTATCGAACCCTATGCAAAGGGTGGTAAGATCGGGTTGTTCGGTGGTGCCGGTGTAGGAAAAACCGTTTTGATCCAGGAATTGATAAACAATATCGCAAAAGCATATTCAGGACTTTCGGTATTCGCGGGTGTTGGCGAAAGAACGCGTGAAGGAAACGACCTCCTACGCGAAATGATCGAAGCTGGTATTGTAAACTACGGCGAAGAATTTATGAAGTCGCTTCATGCCGGCGGCTGGGACCTTTCAAAGGTTGATAAAGAGAAGCTTAAGGATTCAAAAGCAACGTTTGTGTTCGGGCAAATGAATGAGCCTCCCGGAGCGCGTGCACGTGTTGCACTTTCTGGACTTACTGTTGCTGAATATTTCCGTGATGGCGATGGTACAGGCAAAGGCCGCGATATCCTGTTCTTCGTGGATAACATTTTCAGGTTTACACAGGCAGGTTCAGAAGTATCCGCACTTCTTGGCCGTATGCCTTCTGCCGTGGGATATCAGCCCACCCTGGCTTCAGAAATGGGCGCGATGCAGGAACGAATCACTTCAACAAAGAATGGGTCTATCACTTCCGTTCAGGCGGTGTACGTACCAGCCGATGACTTGACCGACCCCGCACCGGCGACAACTTTCGCCCACCTGGATGCAACCACTGTGTTATCGCGTAAGATCTCTGAGCTTGGTATATATCCGGCTGTGGATCCGCTGGACTCCACGTCACGTATCCTTCGTCCTGAAATTGTTGGCGAAGAGCACTACGATTGTGCGCAACGCGTTAAGAGTATTCTTCAGCGTTATAAGGAATTACAAGACATCATCGCCATCCTGGGAATGGATGAATTGTCTGATGATGACAAACTCGTTGTTTACAGGGCAAGACGGGTTCAGCGCTTCCTCTCACAACCGTTCCACGTTGCCGAAGCATTTACGGGATTAAAGGGAGTGCTTGTTGACATCAAGGACACGATCAAAGGATTCAATGCAATTATGGATGGGCAATACGATCATCTCCCCGAGATGGCATTTAACCTCGTGGGTAGCATCGAGCAGGCCGTTGAAAAAGGTGAAAAGATGCTCGCAGAAGCGAAGGGATAACTAGTTATTTGAAATTCTTAACAAAGCAGGATGCATCTTGAAATTTTAACACCTGAAAAAAAATATTTTGAGGGAGACGTATCCATTGTCACCTTTCCAGGTGCTGATGGATCCTTTCAGGTTATGGATAACCACGCACCGTTAATAAGCCTCTTGAAAGAAGGCGTGGTTGAATATAAGGCGAAAGAAGGAACGCAGAATCTCGGTATAACCGGA
>DASVBA010000494.1:0-6711 GCA_036376095.1 Chryseolinea sp. | reverse complement strand
TAGCCAGGAAAAGAAAAGTAGATTATCAACTTGAAGTTGAAGGAAGCGGCTCTAGTGATGGACGTGAGCTTCAAACGTCGCCCTACCCTTTTGACTGGTGTTTTGTGGGAGCCCCTGAGCAAAATCCCCATACTCCGCACGAAAAAGTTCATAAGCACGACATTAAGTCAATGATAGACTTGTATGGCTGGCTAATGAAAGACTTATGATTATAGATTTAACTACTCAAAAGATTTTGTAATGGAAACAACAACCACGACACGAAGAGATTTTTTAAAAGCGACCATCGCCGGAGCGGGTATGTCTATTCTTCCGTCCACGATTCTTTCAGGCAAAGATGTTGACACCAAAGTACGTCTGGGATTTATTGGCGTTGGATTACGCGGGCAAAACCATCTCGATCTCGCTCTCCGGAGAAATGATGTCGAGGTAGTCGCGATTTGCGATGTACAACAGCGAATGGTCGACATGAGCAAGGAGCTAATCAAAAAGGCTGGCAAACCTCTGCCACAGATCATAATTGATGGTCCGCATGGGTACAAGAAGTTATTGGAAAACAAGAACATCGATGCTGTGGTAATTGCCACTCCCTGGGAATGGCATACCGTTATGTGCCTTGATGCCATGCGTGCAAAAAAATATGTGGGATGCGAAGTGATCACTGGTATGACGGTTGAAGAATGCTGGCAACTCGTCCATGCTTCAGAAGAAACAGGGATGCCCCTTATGATGCTCGAAAATGTCTGTTATCGCCGAGATGTGATGGCCGTGCTCAATATGGTCAGACAAAACATATTTGGAGAGATCGTGCACTTGCAGGGCGGATATCAGCATGACCTGAGGGAAGTAAAATTCAATGACGGAAAGCAACCTTATGGCGGCGGCGTCGAATTTGGAGAGAAGGGATTTTCAGAGGCCAGCTGGCGAACCGTGCACTCCGTGAATCGTAACGGTGACCTTTATCCAACGCACGGTATAGGTCCGGTAGCCATGATGATCGATATAAATAGAGGAAATCGGCTCACCGAGCTTGTTTCATATTCGACAAAGTCAAAGGGATTACATGAATTTATCGTCAAGAATGGCGGCGAAAATCACCCCAATGCAAAAGTCGACTTCAGGCTGGGCGATGTTGTGACGACGATGATCAAGACAGCGAAAAATGAGACCATCCTGCTACAGCATGACACAAATCTGCCCAGGCCGTATTCATTAGGATTTCGCGTTCAGGGTACCAAAGGAATCTGGATGGATGTAAATAATTCGATCTACATAGAGGGTAAGAGTAAAAAAGCACACGAATGGGACGAAGCAACGGCGTGGTTGGAGAAATACGATCATCCTCTTTGGAAAAAATACGGGAATGATGCGGCGGGTGCCGGGCATGGAGGAATGGACTGGTTTGTATTGAACGCATTTGTAGAAGCTGTGAAATTAAAGACCAACACTCCTCAGGATGTGTACGATGCAGTAACGTGGAGCGCTATAACCCCACTCTCAGAGACGTCCATCAGGCTTGGTGGCGAAACAATGGAATTCCCCGATTTTACCCAGGGGCAATGGATGTATCGAAAAAATACATTTGCAACTAACGACGTGTATTGAGAATGCTTTTCAGGATTGCGGTTGCAGCACTACTCTATAGCTACACGCAGGACAGTTTTTTCTTAAGACTTTCTGACGCTGCCGTTGAACTAACCAAATATCATGTGCAATATGATCCGTCATACTTTGTTATCGATTATCCAAATGGAGATATACCGGCGAATAAAGGTGTCTGCACGGATGTTGTGATACGTGCCTATCGAAAAATGGGTAGCGATCTTCAAAAAGACGTACATGAAGATATGGTGCAGAATTTCAACCTTTATCCAAGGAACTGGGGACTTACTAAACCGGACAAGAACATTGACCACCGAAGGGTGCCGAACCTAAGAACATTCTTCAGTCGTCATGGCACTTCATTAACACCGACGTCGAATCCTGATGACTATAAACCCGGCGACATCGTAACGTGGGATCTTGGAAAAGGAATTGCACACGTCGGTATTGTAATTAAAGAACAGTCCGAAAATGCAAAGCGGCACCTGGTGGTACATAACATCGGCAATGGGCAGGAAGTGTCTGATTGTCTATTTACCTATCCTATCACAGGGCATTATCGATATAATCCCGGGAATGAATGAATGGACGCAGATTTACTCCGAATTCTAATATTCTGCTATTTTTGCACTCCCAAAGTGATCACGAAACTTCATGAAGATCAAAGATCTGTCATTCAAAAAATTTATCGCTAAAAGTAAGGTGCAGCAAAAAGTGGCCGTTCTGGCCGAGCTCATCAATGAGGATTACGCTGACAAGTCACCGATCTTTTTGCCCATTCTGAATGGATCGTTCATGTTTGCATCTGATCTGATCAAACAAATCACGCCTCCAAGCAAAGTATCTTTTGTTAAAGTTTCTTCTTATGCCGGAACAGCCAGCTCCGGCCAGTTGAAAACATTGATCGGGTTGGAAGAAAGCCTGTTCAGTCAACACATTATCATCATCGAGGATATTGTTGACTCAGGGCTCACGTTGCAAAAAATTGTCGAAGAGTTGCAAAGTCTCGGCGCTAAATCGGTAGAAGTGGTCGCACTATTGAGAAAACAACCTGCGCGCGAAAAAATGATTGAAGTCAAGTATGTGGGGTTTGAAATTGATAATGAGTTTGTCGTAGGGTACGGTTTAGATTACGATGGGCTCGGAAGAAACCTGGAGGATATCTATCAGTCAATTGTGTAATTTTCAGATGTCGCTGTGTATAAATCATACGTCATTCATTATCTTCGTCACTCGTGAAAATCTTCTTCTTCAAAGGACTCTCAATACTTTAACCTACTGTTCATGATCAATCTAATTTTATTCGGTCCACCAGGTGCAGGGAAGGGCACTCAAAGTGCAAAGCTCATTGAGAAGTACTCGTTAACTCACATATCAACCGGCGATCTTTTCCGGAAGCATCTTAAAGAAGGCACTCCGCTTGGGAAACTTGCACAAGACTATATGACCAAAGGGAACCTGGTTCCTGATAAGGTAGTCATCGATATGGTGGATGATAAGATCAAGTCGAGCGGCAAAATCAGCGGAATTATCTTCGATGGATTTCCACGGACAACTCCTCAGGCGGAAGCATTAGACAGTCTGCTCGCGTCCAAGAATGCTCCCATCAAAGTATTGATTGAGCTAATTGTGCCTGAAGATGAATTAAGGAAACGCCTGGCAGAAAGAGCTCACAAAGAAAATCGTCCGGACGATGCGAAGCCCGAAGTTATAGCCAATCGGATCTCGGTTTACAAAGCAGAGACAGTCGCCGTTGCCGACCATTATAAGAAACTGGGTAAGTATGCTTCCGTGGTTGGTGTCGGTGAAATCGATAACATTTTTACTAATCTTTGCCGCGAGATTGACATGAGCCTGTTGCTTCAATAGTATTTAATTAGACGACAGCAAATAAACTATAAGGCCTCGACTCTTGGCTTCTCCAAATTTCATCGACTACGTTAAATTCTGCTCGCGCTCCGGGCATGGTGGCGCGGGTTATTTACATTTTCATCGCGAAAAATTTATCCAGCACGGCGGACCGGACGGTGGTGATGGTGGACGCGGCGGTCATGTTATACTTCGCGGCAATTCACAGCTTTGGACGCTCCTTCACCTTCGATATCGAAAGCACGTTGTTGCGACTGATGGCAACAGAGGCGAAGAACAAGACCGGACTGGCGCTTCAGGAAAGGATGAGGTTCTTGATGTACCACTTGGTACTGTCGCACGGCGCGCCGACACCGATGAAGTTTTGTTCGAGATAACTGAAGATGGAAAGGAATACATTCTGACGCCTGGTGGACGAGGCGGCAAAGGCAATGCACACTTTGCAACGTCTACTAACCAGGCTCCTCAGCATGCTCAGCCTGGAGAGTCTGGCATCGAGGAATGGATCATTTTGGAACTCAAGCTTCTCGCCGATGTAGGATTGGTCGGATTTCCTAACGCGGGCAAATCAACCCTGCTCTCTGCGGTGTCGGCTGCAAAACCAAAGATTGGAAACTACCCATTCACAACACTTACGCCTAATCTGGGTGTCGTATCGTATCGCGATGACAGGTCGTTCGTGATGGCAGATATTCCCGGAATAATCGAGGGAGCCGCCGAAGGCAAGGGGTTAGGCCTTCGATTTCTGCGTCATATCGAAAGAAATTCCTTGCTGCTTTTTTTGATTCCGGCAGACTCGGAGAACATCAAAAACGAATACGAGATCCTGTTGAATGAACTCAACAAATACAATCCAGAACTGCTCGACAAGAAAAGGATTCTCGCGATATCAAAATCGGATATGCTTGACGAGGAACTGAAGGCGGCTATTCGAAGTGAACTACCGGAAGTTATTCCTTCAATATTTATCTCGGCAGTCACCAACCAGGGATTGAGCGAACTAAAAGACCTGATCTGGCAGAATCTCCACTAGTTTTGATAATAATTCGGCAATAATTCTTCGAACAGTGCCAGTTTGACACTTTCAAACCTTTGGCAGAATTGTTGACCTTTGCCCCTAGTTCGATTTCTCGCTATAAAGCATATCAAAATGAATCAAAACGAAGAAATAATTTCTGAAAGCGGCGAAACTGCAGAAAATGTGGCAGCATCTCCGGAAAACGCGGGCACCGCAGAAGAGAATCAAGTCGCCGAACTTCAGAAACTTCAGGCTGAAATCGCCGAGCAGAAAGATAAATTTATAAGGCTGTATTCCGAGTTTGAAAATTTCAGGCGGAGAACTGCAAAGGAAAAGCTTGAGATGATTCAGTCTGCTAACGAGCAACTCATCAAGACGTTGCTTCCTGTGGCGGACGATTTCGACCGTGCTGAAAAATCATTCAAGGCGAAAGATGATAAAGATCTTGAAGGGTTTCTTCTTATCTACAACAAGTTCAAAAAAACGCTGGACCAGGCTGGAGTGAAAGTCATGGAATTAAAGCCGGGTTCTCCTTTTGATGCAGATTTGCACGAGGCTATTACACAGATTCCGGTGCAAGATGAAACATTAAAAGGAAGAGTCGTGGACGTTGTTGAGAACGGTTATTTATTAAACGATAAAGTAATACGCCATGCAAAAGTTGTTGTGGGAAGTAAATAATCCCCAACTGCATTATTTCAACCTTAATACTACATGTCAACAAAGAGGGACTATTACGAAATATTGGGCGTAGGCAAATCGGCGACTCCCGAAGAGATAAAGAAAGCTTACCGGAAGGTGGCTATTCAATTTCACCCGGATAAAAATCCAGACAACAAGGAAGCTGAAGAAAAATTCAAAGAGGCGGCCGAAGCCTATGAAGTATTAAGCGACGCCGACAAACGCGCCAAGTACGATCGTTTTGGACACTCTAAAACGGGCAATGGCTTTGGTGGTGGCCATGAGATGAATATGGAAGATATCTTCAGCCAGTTTGGAGATATTTTTGGTGGCGGAGGAAGTCCGTTCGAGAGTTTCTTTGGAGGGTCATCACGAGGCGGACGGCGTCAACGAAAGGGCTCGAACCTTCGTATCAAGCTGAAACTCTCGCTTGAAGAAATTGCGAATGGTGTTGAGAAAAAAATCAAAGTAAACCGACTGGTCAGAGCCGAAGGAGTAACCTTCAAAACCTGTACTACCTGCCAGGGTTCAGGACAAGTTCGCAAGGTTGTAAACACAATGCTGGGGCAGATGGTATCTGCGAGTACTTGTCCTGCGTGTGATGGCTCGGGCCAGGTGATAGAAAAGAAACCTAACGGCGTGGATAGCTCCGGGCTGGTTTCAAGAGAAGAAGTTTTATCTGTGAAAATTCCTGCTGGCGTTGCCGATGGCATGCAATTGTCAATGTCTAGTAAAGGAAATGAAGCACCGGGTGGTGGCATTGCCGGCGATCTGTTAATACTCATCGAAGAACAGGAAGACCGATTCCTTAAGCGAGATGGAAACAATTTAGTTTATGACCTTTATATCAGCTTTATCGATGCGGCGGTAGGAACATCTGTTGAAGTTCCATCCGTGAGTGGAAAAGTGAAGATCAAGATCGAGCCGGGCACTCAGAGTGGAAAGATACTCAGGTTGCGCGGCAAAGGATTAAAAGACATCAATGGATACGAGGTGGGCGACGAGCTTATTTATGTAAATGTCTGGACTCCAAAAAAGCTTACGCCAGAGGAAAGAGCGAAGTTGGAAAGTCTCCGGGGCTCTCAAAATTTCGAACCACACCCGGATGCCAACGAAAAGGGCTTTTTCGAGCGAATGAAAGAGTTTTTCAACTAAAAATTTCTATAAACAAATTATTGCCGGCCTCGTTTAATTCTGATTAGGCGAGGCTTTTTCTACGTTTTGAGCGTAAAACTTACACAATGAAAACCTCGGGTAGGTTTGACCGTAAATATTCGTCATGCAGAGAAAGATTTGGTTAACAGGTTGCGGAATTGCAATAGTGGGTTTGGCATTGGGGCAGATTAAGAAGCAATTCACGGTTGAGGACTCACCCGCTTGCGAAAATATCAGGCTCAGCGTCAAGGCCAATAGTGGGAATTGTTATATAAAACCTAGCCAGAACCACGAAATTCTCAACGTTTTCAGCAATCAGACCGAGGCATCCTACGCCCACAACTTCCGAAAGGAAGTAAAAGGAAAGACCTGTGAAGTCTATTTAA
>DASVBA010000467.1:0-2246 GCA_036376095.1 Chryseolinea sp. | reverse complement strand
TTTCGTATTATTATTTGTCGGATCATTGCTTTGCACAAACCACAGCTCAAGCGTGCATCGCCTTCGCGTAGCCGCTTCGGCAGAGCAAGGACGGTGTCACAAGCATTTACTGCTATCTAGTCCCTGACGGGGATTTAGGGTCCAAAGTCCGGACCTCGACCGGTTTTTCGAAAAATAATACCTGAATTTCTACCCATTTGTATCTAATTTTGAGGCGAGTGATAGAGGATCTATGAAAAAATCGCACATTCTAATTTTGGTGGTAATTGCTGCGGCAATCGCCATTATCGTTTCGACCGCAGGAGACGCCAGCACTTACGTGACTTTTGATGAAGCCCAGGCAATGTGGACTTCTGGAAATAAGAAGGAAATCCATGTCGTGGGTGAATTGAAGAAAGATAATAGCGGACATATCCTTGGCATTGAGGAAGGGGAGGACAGAGTATCGTTTTCCTTCGTAATGGTTGACGATAACGGAAGAGAACAAAAAGTAATATATAACCAACCGATGCCAGCAGATTTTACCCGGTCAGAAAAAGTAGTTGTCATCGGAAGCTATAATGATAATACCTTCATGGCAAGTAAGATCTTGTTGAAGTGCCCGTCAAAGTATCAGGAACAAAATGTAAATGTTTAGGAGGACGAGCAACAGCCTTCTGACTAAGCCATTAAACTAATCAATGATGCATTATTTTGTTGGTGACCTGGGTCACCTTTTTGTTATTACGTCTTTCATAACTGCGTTTGTAACAGCGTTGTCGTATTTCAAAGCAGTGACTGTTGCTTCGTTGGATCAAAAAGCCTTGTGGCTTCAGAACGGCAAGATTAGTTTTTACATCCATACAGTAGCAGTAGTTGGTATCTGCACTACGTTATTCGTAATTATTTCAAATCATTACTTCGAATATCATTATGCGTATAACTACTCCGATAGAAAACTTCCCGTTTACTACCTCATCTCAACCTTTTGGAATGGGCAGGAAGGAAGCTTCATGCTGTGGATGTTCTGGCATGCAATGTTGGGTATCGTTATCATCAATACGAACAAATTCTGGGAAGCCCCGGTAATGACCATCTTCGCGTTGGTTCAGGCGTTCCTGGCATCAATGATTCTTGGCGTGGTCATCCCCGGTTTAAATATTAAGATCGGAAGCTCACCGTTTATTCTCTTAAGGGATGCCATGCGGGACGCTCCCATCTTTGCCGCCCAGCCCGAATTTGTTCCAAAGGACGGTAACGGGCTAAATCCCCTGCTTCAGAATTATTGGATGGTCATTCATCCACCCACATTATTCCTTGGGTTTGCATCCACTTTGGTTCCTTTTTCTTTTTGTATTGCCGGCCTCTGGCTTAAGAAGTATCGTGACTGGGTGCGACCTGCACTTCCCTGGGCTTTGTTCAGCGGAGCGATTCTTGGACTTGGCATCCTTATGGGCGGATACTGGGCGTATGAAACGCTAAACTTCGGCGGGTATTGGAACTGGGATCCCGTCGAGAATGCAGTGTATGTGCCATGGTTGATCCTTATCGCATCCATTCACACAATGATCACCTACAAGAATAGTGAAACTGCTCTTAAAGCATCTATCGTGCTCGTGATCGCTGTATTTGTCCTCATCCTCTATTCAACATTTCTGACCCGAAGCGGCGTGCTGGGTGATGCATCGGTTCACTCATTCACGGATCTTGGCCTTTCAGGTCAGCTTCTGATCTACTTGTTCTTCTTTACGGCTGTAGCAGTCGTGCTTTCGATCTTTCGATGGAAAGAAATTCCATCTTCAGAAAAAGAAGCTTCCGTCTATTCGAGAGAATTCTGGATTTTTATCGGCGCGCTGACTTTAAGCCTCATGAGCTTCCAGGTGTTAATCCCCACATCCATTCCGGTGTGGAACAAGATCGTCTCTTTGTTCGGCGGCACATCAAACATGGCTCCTCCTGCCGAGCAGATTACATTCTACTCAAAATTTCAGCTTTGGTTCGCCGTCATTGTAGGATTGCTTTCGGGCGTGGGCCAATTCTTCTGGTGGAAAAAAATTGACAAAGAACAACTGAGAAAAGAACTGACTTCTCCTGCGCTGATTGCACTGGTGTTGTTTGCCCTAATCATTACGATAGGCCAGGTCTACACTCCTGAATATATAGTGTTGACCTTTGCAGGTGTGTTCACCTTTGTTGCCAACATCAGGATATTATCGACAGTAGTTAAGACGAGCCCTGGCCTGTCAGGTGGAGCCGTCGCACATATC
>DASVBA010000458.1:0-4156 GCA_036376095.1 Chryseolinea sp. | reverse complement strand
CGGGTCCTTCCCCACAAGGAAGTTTTTGATGACTGTAGAAATTTCATCGTACGCTCTTGCAAAAGCCGGGCCCGGCGCATAACCGATCAATCCGTTGTCTGCCGTTACTTTGATCAGCATTGCATCTCGCTTAAGGATCGTTCGCACTCCACCCCAGAACGGCAACTCAATTTTCTCTGGCATCGCGTACGACATCAGGAACGCTTCAACATTCGAAATCTTCATATAAAATCTCTGTTCAATAGGTTTACCATCTTGGAAGTACTCGTTTCCAGGTGGGGTCCACATGTTTCCGCATCTCCATTTCATCGTCACGCTTACGGTAAGGAACGTTTTTGTATCGCTCCTTGCCTCGCTCAAGCTGATCGTAGTCAATAGAAACCCCCAGTCCTGGTTTATCAGGGATCTCTACGCAGCCATCCTTTATTTTGATCTTACCTCCGAGAACAACTTCATCTTCTGCCGACTGCCAAGGGTAATGTGTGTCGCATGCATAGGTGAGATGCGGTGTCGCAGCCGCCACATGCGCCATGGCCATCAGGGAAATACCCAGGTGGCTGTTTGAGTGCATGGATAATCCGATGTGAAAAGTTTCTGCCAGCTTTGCTAGATGTTGAACCTGACGCATGCCACCCCAATAATGATGATCGCATAAAATGATCTGCACAGCATCAGCCGCGACGGATGCTGGTATATCACTGAACGAAGTGACGGCTACGTTGCTGGCCAACGGAACTTTGATACCCAGGGCAAGCAGTTTTTTTCGTACTTCACCCATACCTGCAATCCCTGCCGTGGGGTCTTCAAGGTAACCTCCACCGGACAACTCCATGGCTAGTGCTTTTCCGACTTCTACGGAGGTGTCTACCGTCCACGCTGAATTTGGATCGATACGCAGCGGAACGCCTGGACCGAATTCTTTGTACATCTGCTTTACGGTTTCTACTTCCAGTTCCGGATCCAATACCCCAGCCTTGAATTTTACTGATCCGAACCCATATAGTGAAATCATTCTTTTTGTTTGCGCCACCAACGACTCTGGAGTAAGGGCCTCACCATATTCATCCTCTCTAATGTCTTTTCCTTCGCCGCCACCTCCCGCGTGTTTATAAAAAGGGTAAGCTGAGAATGGAACTTTGTCACGAACGCGTCCACCAATAAGATCACAAACGGGTACGCCAATACTTTTACCGATGAGATCTAAACAAGCGACTTCAACGGCTGCATAGGTACGCGTCGTTTCGTCCAAGGGATTTTCACCCGGAACCAGAAATGTCTGAGAACGATCCTGACCGTTGCTCTTGCTCCTCATCTCCGGATTGAGCAATCCCGTAATTCTGAACGGATCGGCGCCGATAAGTTTTTCACGTATCGCGCGCAGCGCCGCAGCCGGAGTTTCGCCTCCGTACGTCTCGTTAACTCCGATGATGCCATCTTCACTCTCGAGTTCGAGTATGGTTCGCAGCGCATACGGAGCGTGCAATCCGTACGAACTTCTCAGCGGCGGATCGGCAATCGCAATAGAATGTATCCTCAAGTCTTTAATTTTCATTTCTTTGTTTATTGTGAATTTATTCCTTATCACCTTATCACCTTATCACCCTATTACCTACCCCCTCAAACCAAGGGCAACAGTTTAGCCATTACCATAGTAACAACTAATCCCGTGATTCCCATAATAGTCAACAGGAATGAAAAGTTACGAATGGTTTCTCCCTCTGTAAAACCGCTCATCTTACAGATGATCCAGAAGCCGCTATCATTCATCCACGGGAACAGTTTTGATCCACAGCCGATCACGATGGCGAGGTAAACAGGGTGAAAGCTCAAGGCACCGGGCGCATTAAAGACAGTAAGCATGCCCACTGCAGTAATAATGGATACGGTAGCGGATCCCTGCGCAGTGCGAATTACTGCGGTTATTATGAAGGCCAAGGGTAGTGCCGCAAGTTTGTAATCCGACGACATTCCAGCCAGCCAGTTGCCGATAGATGTCTGCTGAAGCATTTCACCGAACGCGCCCCCGGTTGCAGTGATCAAAATAATTGTGCCCGCGCTGTAGATCGCTTCTTCGATAGGCTTCTTTAACTCTTTGAGATGAAACGCAACTTGTCTCATCAAGAGGAACAACGCTATCAGGGTCGCGAGAAAAAGGGCTATGGTAGGATCGCCGGTTAGTTTGAAAAATGCTTTGATACTTTCCGGAACGGGAATTGGAATACTCTGGGTTATGGTATTGCCGGCAATTAAAACCACCGGTAAGGCTATCGGTAGATTTGACAAGAAGAACGAGGGCAGTTGTTTCGTGTCCTTTCCCAACCAAGATTTCAGTTCTTCAAGGGATGTATCAGCCGTTCCGCGCAGAGGTACAAGCTGTCGTTTATTCAACCAAAATCCATAGAGTATCCCCGCACTGGAACATGCCAGGCCTATGATCGTTCCCATAATAATCATTAGCCCAATGCTGACACCCAGCGCGCCCGCCGCGAACAACGGTCCGGGTGTGGGCGGAACTAATGAATGCGCCATAGTTCCTCCGGCGACGATCGCCATGACATATAACGCATATGACTTTTCATTGCGTACACCCATAGCACGGGCAAGAGGGATCATCAAGTAAAAGACAGTATCGAAGAATATCGGAATTCCAAGCATGAAGCTGCTCACCATAAAAGATATGGGGGCTTTTTTTTCACCAAAGACACTGAGCATGGACCGCACAATACGCTCAGCTGCGCCGCTATCCAGGAGACACTTTCCAATAATTGAGGCAAGGACAATAAGCAATCCGATCTTTGCACACGTGTTTCCAAAAGCAACAGCTACTCTTTCACCCAACGATTGGTCCAGCAGTGCCGTGATTTGTTGAGGTGAAAGTTTCTTGCTTACTGCATACTGTTCTAACAACGAAGACGGGGTAAGGAACCCAACCGTCAGCGCTCCCAGCAAAAGGGCGAGTATAGGATGAAGCTTTAGAAAAAGAATCCCTCCCAGTACAACTATCAGTCCGATAACCAGCAGGAGGATAGGATTCATCAGGGTGAGGTCTTTATTTTAAATATAGGACGTTTATTCTGGTAATCAACCCTTAAAGAGAACTCTGCCGATGATAGACGCTGGTGTAATTATCGTTGAAATGGCAGGACATTATGAGTAGATTAGTAAGGTCAACAGATATAAAACAGATCATGGGAACGTCACGAAGACAATTTATCAAGGGAGGTGCAGCGTTGACTGCACTTTCTACTTTTGACCTTCAGCGTTCTGCCGCCGAGGTCATACGGCATTCAAAGGATTCCAACATCGAATTGTGCCTTGCATACTTTTATGGATTGCAGGAGCGCAAGATCGAGCTATCGAAGCAAATGGGCGTAACCGGAGCGGTTTCACCCTCGGCTCCCGGAGTCGCCGGACTCCAAAATGTGAAACCCTGGACACTCGAGGCTGTTACAGCCGTGAAGGAGGCATACGCAAAACGCGGCCTGCAATGGAAGGTACTGGAAGGAACTCCCTCATTGGATAAAGCAAAACTGGGAATCGCTGGGCGTGACGAAGAAATAGAAAACTTCATCACATTGATGAGGAACCTCAATAAAATTGGTGTCAATACAATCTGTTACAATTGGATGCCAGTGATCAACTGGGCGCGGACTGATATGGCAAGGAAAGGACGAGGCGGTGCGTTAGTGACGGCCTTCGACTATGAGACGATCAAAGATCAGCCTTTGACTGAACATGGAGAAGTTACTGAAGCGACCATGTGGAAGAACATAGAATACTTCCTGAAAGCTGTCGTTCCCGAAGCTGAGAAGAACGACATAAAACTCGCGCTTCACCCGGACGATCCTCCCATTCCGAAGATTCGTGGGATTGCAAGGATCATGAGAACTGCGGATGCCTTTAAAAAGATGATAGACTTGGTCCCTAGTCCAAATAATGGATTAACGCTTTGCCAGGGAACGTTTGCCACGATGGATGAGGATATCCCATCCGTTATAAAGTATTTCGGTGAGCGGAAGAAGATCTTCTTTGTGCATTTCCGCGACATACGAGGCAACAAATGGAATTTTGAAGAGACCTTTCACGATGAAGGGAAGACGGATATGTACAAAGCTATGAAGACGTATTATGAAGTAGGATTCAAGGGTCCGATGCG
>DASVBA010000231.1:0-12447 GCA_036376095.1 Chryseolinea sp. | reverse complement strand
CCATGGTTATCAGCGCCTGAATAGACTGAAGGTTCACCTTTTGCTTCGAACGCCCTGGCACTTCAGGCTCCTCGAGCATTTTATCGAAAACCGGATCAGAAGTATATTGCGCGATTCCCTTTCCTTCAAGGAATGGAAGATATCCAAGGTCAAGGTCGCGGGGCCTCCAGCCCAATAACGTCGTATCCAACGTAACCACTATTGCTGAACATCCGCACTTTTCGGCACGTTGAATAAAACTTGTAACAAGTTCGTTGGATTTGCTCCAATAAAGTTGAAACCAATGCGGCGCTCCATTCATAACAGCCGCACTTGCCTCCATCGGATATGACGCCTGATTCGAAAAAATGAAAGGTATCCCAAACTCAGCCGCAGCTCTTGCAACAGCAAGGTCTGCTTCAGGGTGGACGAGTTCAAGGACACCGATAGGTGCCAGTATTAATGGCGATGGGAGCTTTCTCCCAAAGAGTTCAATACCCGTATCTCGTTCTTCTACGTTGCAAAGCATCCTGGGAACAATACGCACCTTTTCAAACTCCTCGCGATTGACGCGCATTGAACTTTCAGCACCTGCTCCGCCCGCGATATAAGCGAATGCCCGTTGACTCATATGAGCTTTTGCATTTTCTTCCAGCTTCTTTGTATCAACGCTTATTGCGGGTCGAAATCCTTTCAAACCTTCAAGATAAATTTGTTTTTGACGGTCTACGGCAGAGAAGGGCATAGCTATAGCATATTGGCCCGTCAAGATAAGCGATATAATGCTTAAATAATTAGCACATTTCGGTCAAAATCGATAAACAACTCATCCCACAGATTTGCAAGGCTTGAATGGCGCACAATAATCAACCCCGTGCATAAAAATGTTGACATAATTTCAATCTTCCTCGATACTTTTGTTGCCTTCAAAAAAGGAGCAGGCTCAAATAGGGAGCATAAAGTTGGAAGCCCCACGAGATTTATTTAGAGTTATTTACAGACATATTTACAATGAGTAGAGTAACAGCTGAGTTATTAACCATCGGAGATGAGATCCTATATGGTCAGATCGTCGACACAAATTCACAATGGATGAGCGTAGCCCTGAGCGAGGCAGGTATCCAGGTGGTACGAAAAACGACCGTTGGTGATGTCGAGAGCGAGATCCTCACTGCATTCTCTGAAGCCGAACAACGGGTTGACATCATCCTTGTAACGGGAGGACTGGGCCCAACCAGTGATGACCTGACGAAACCTTGTTTAGTGAAACATTACAACTGTGACTTAAGGATCAACGAAGAGGCGCTTGCAGAAGTAACCGCCTTCTTCAAAAGCCGAGGAAGGGAGCTTACAGAGGTGAATCGTCAGCAGGCAGCATTGCCGACTTGTTGTGAGAAGATCACAAACAAGATTGGTACAGCGCCAGGGATGTGGTTTGAACGCAATGGAACGGTGCTGGTGTCGATGCCGGGCGTTCCTCATGAAATGAAGCTTATGATGAACGATCTCATCATACCAAAGCTGAAGCAGCGTTTCATAACGCCCACAATACATCACCAGGTGATCCGTACAGTCGGTATAGGCGAATCATTTCTTTCTGATAAGATCTCCACGTGGGAGAAGTCCCTTCCTTCCCACATTAAACTTGCCTACCTGCCCAGCCTTGGCGACGTAAAATTGCGATTGACGGGCATAGGGAAATCAAAAGAAGACCTTGTCCATGAAATAAACACGTTGGTTGATCAGCTTATTCCTTTTGCTGGCGAGTACATTTTTGGTTTTGGAGACGATCCACTCGAAAAAGTAATCGGTAACAAACTTCGCGAACATAAGCTTACGTTGTCCATCGCTGAAAGCTGCACTGGCGGATACGTTTCACATCTGATCACAAGCGTACCCGGAAGCTCCGAATATTTTATGGGAAGTCTTATCCCCTACGCCTATGAAATAAAAATGCGCCAGCTTGGCGTACGTCCGGAAACACTGGAACAATACGGAGCCGTCAGTGAACCGACAATTATCGAGATGGCAAATCTTGTACGGGCAAAGTTCAGCACGGATATCGGTGTGGCTACTAGTGGAATCGCTGGCCCTGGTGGCGCAACGCCGGAAAAACCAGTGGGCACCGTATGGATCGCTTATTCCGACAAGCATCACACGGTAACACGGAAATTGCAGCTGTCAACAGACCGCGGCATTAATATACGCCTGGCTTCGACGGCCGTGCTCAACCTTATCAGGCAAAGTTTGCCCAAATTCGATACCGTTTCTGGGTAGGCCGATGTAACGGAAATCAAGTGCCGCCATTCATTAACCCGATCAGAGTCACCTGAGTGCCGCCACCCCCCCAAGCAACTGTCATTCTGAGCTGCGGTCAGCCGACTCTATTATCAATTTCAGCCTCAATGAAAAGAAGAAATCAATCCAATGATTGCATTCAGCGACGAATCTCCTTCACGATTGTGCGTACAAAACTTCAAATGCAAATACTTGCAGATGCCGCAGATGAAATCACCGCGGAAAGTCGCAGACAAGTGCCTCTTGAGTCCTCTCTCAACTTTTGACCCGAAGTTTTATATCTCAGATTGACAGATACACTGGAGAACGTTTCGAGAGGTGATCGGACGCGAGACAAATTGGCTATTGCTCCTTCCGTTGGATCAAAACAAAATTACCTCCTTCATCACCGGCGTTTTGAATCTCACCGTAAAGCGGTTTGGTGGTGGAGTTCGCCTTCATGGAAACCCTGATATTGTCGTACAGGTCTTCGGAGGGAAGGTAAAGGTCTTTGTTCTCTTCAAGAGCTTTCAGCAGGTATTTCATAAACACGCTCTTGTCCGGAACAGTGGTTAATGCCCCACTGGTCATAGCTTTTCTACTGGGCCGCCTGAGCATATTACTTATGTCAGCGGTACCGTTGTTAAAAGGTGCTCTGGTCTTGAAGATACCACCGGCAAAACAGGCATCGGCAATAAGCAACGTGTGTTTGGAGTTAATGGCACCGAGACTTTCCACGAGTGCGCTGTTTCTAAACCATTTTGCCTTATTCGCTTGCGAAGCATCCGATGGAAGCCAATATCCAATATTCGAACGTGCATCAAACCAACCGTGGCCAGCGTAGAAGACCAAAAGAAGATCGTCTTGTTTTATTTTGTCGATCAGGCTTTCAAACGCGACATTCAAATCTTCAAAGGTTGGATTGGTCAGTAACGTTACATCCGATTCCTCGAAGGTATACTTCCGAATCAGGACGTCCTTCAACAATGTAGCATCCTTGATTGGTTCGCTCAATGGCTGTATGCTTGTGTCTTGATATTCTTCCACACCGATAAGCAACGCATAATATTTGCGTTTTACATTTACGGTGTCTAATTCCGGCGCAGAAATAGCTCCATCCGGCCGCGCATTAAAGTTTATTCTGAATGGCGCGGTGGTGCCTTCAAACTGTTGGCCAACCGATCCAGTGGCTGTTACCAAGGTAAACAGCGCCAACACTATTAAGCTCTTAATGTAGGTTCTCATTTACATCTTGTTTTATCCTGTTCACCGGACAGTAACTTTCGTCCATTTGTTATGCCTATTATTCGCTTTCATGTGAACCAGATAGATCCCCGACGGGCCGTCCATGTTCAACACCAGCTCATGTCCCCCGCTTTGGTACGTACTTGGAGCTATTGACTTAACTTCGGCGCCAAGCATGTTGTATACCTTGACGCTGATCTGCATTTCGCCTTCAGCGGCCGGAATCCAGAACGGAATATTTACTTTGTCAGCTGCAGGATTGGGGTATGGGTTGCCAAACAACGGCATCAGCTCATCCCGTTTTTTGTTCATAAACTCCGAGCCACCCATCATGACCTGTAAATTGGAGGCTGAGGGCGGCAGGATGTAGCTGCTCTTGCTCTTCATATCCACCATATGCATGGTCGATGGGTCGTACAAAAACAATTGCTTCTGACTTTCCTTGAAGTGTTCATTGCTCCATTGCAAGGTCAACGTCTTATCGGACCCTCGTTGAATCTCCATATCCCATGTGTAGTCGACCTGGGTTGGAACCACCTCACGACTAAAATTCATTTTGGTCTCCGGATGCGAGAAAATCAGACCAGGCATGCCGATCCCCTCAATCATCGGAACACTTAATCCGTCAAATTCATCTAGTCCACTGAGAGTCGCCATTTTATTCATCCCAATACCGCCCAGCCGATTCCTGAACGAACCGTCCGTCAACTCCAGCAAAAGCTGCCAGTTCGGTGCGTCGAGATCAATTTCTTCCTCAGCGGCTACCCTGCCCGAGAGGGTAGTATTTCGTTTAACCGGAATTTTCAGCGTTACTGGTGCACCGTTCGAGTTGTAGGCAAACGCACCGCGATACTTGTCGATAACAAGTGTCTCCTCGAGCGTTCCGTTGGAGAACACCTTGATTTTTTGGCTTTCGGAAAAACCAGGGTTGTTATCCTTAATATCAGTCCAGGAAATTTTAAAATTATATGGATTACCGATAAGGCTCCAGCCGGATGGTAAAGTAATTTCAAATTCCTCACCTCTTGTTTTCCGTGCGGTGCTACCTGCTCCAGCGCTGAGCGATACAGCTTCCCGCGTAATCAGCCAGTATCCTTTGCCCGGTACGATATCGTTAAATACAGGGTATTCCCGATTCTCATTATCCTTGAAGTCGTAAAGTCTCCACTTCTTGATATTGTATTCTCCAAGTTCGTCGCCAAAAACGCTTAAGACCGTCTTTTCGTCCAGATGTAACGGTACTGATATGATTTGGTAAGCGCTCTCTGTATCACCATGCCTGAGACCACTTATTTCCAACCTGGGCGAACCGGCCGGATAGTGGTTGTACGATGTGGCCGTATCGCTCCTCCGAATTCGACCATATTTGTCAGTGATTTCAAAAAAGTAAACAATGCCGATTTCGTCACTCAGGTCGGGTGTGTTCTCAAAACTGCTGGCATTCCCCGTCGATGCTACGGCATCAAATTCACCATCCGGATCGCTTACACCCCGGATATATGCTTTGACCGAAGACACTTTTGAAACATCATCAACGGTGATACCTATTTTATCCCCGGTACTCAGCTCTTCCGGAAAACTGGTTCCTGTGATTTCTACAAGCGGATCAATGTCATAAATATCAACGGCAGCGCTAGCCTCGTTACACGGTCCGGCTCCCCCCGCAAATACAACCTTACTTTCACCGGCACGTGTGGCTGCAAGTGCAAACCGTTTACCCCCTGGTAATGTAAGTGGAGAGAGCATTTGACCCGTGGTGACATCATAAATGTCTAATACTTCGCTTGTCTTGGCGACCTGTTCTGGTAAGTTCGGATCATTGGGATTATCTAAGTCACACGGCTGGTTAACGGGTCCCCAGTATCCGCCTCCAAAAAAAACCTTATCGCCAATCGATGCTGAGTGAAGGTAGCCCCTTGCCTGGGAGAGAGTCTTTGAAGTTTCCCAGTTTCCGGTGACGACGTCATAGATATCCACAGCGTTCGTGTATCCGTTTGCCGTCCCATGGCGACCCCCGGCAAAAAAAACTTTATTGCCATTGGCCACCGCCGTGAGATGGGATCTCCCTCCCGATGGCAAATCGGTGTACGTCCAGGTATTCGTGCTCGTATCATAGATATCCACGTCATCAACGTACGCTCCATTGACATCGAGCCCACCAACAAAAAATACCTTCGTTCCAACGGCGACCGCGCTCAAATATCCACGTGCAACGCGCATTGCTATTGAAGAAACAAACTGCCCGGCATTGATATCATACACTTCTACATTTGTGGTAAAACAATAATTGCATGATACCTGCCCACCGCCGAAAAATACTTTACCGCCAGCGGCAGCGATGCCTATATGTGCGCGCGGAGTCGCAAGCGAAAACGATGACCATTGGTTAGTTGCCTTGCTGTCATCATATACGTCTACCGTCGCCAAAAGCCCGGGGCCAACGCCTGCGGCAAAGAAAGCTTTGGTCCCAAATGACGTTGCTCCAAGCGCGTGTCTAAATTGGGACAGGACGTGTGTAGTCCATTGTCCGGTCAGGTAATCATAAATATCAACTGTCGTGAAATTTACGTTCTTCTGATTATTCCCTCCGGCAAAGAGCGCCTTGTTTCCGACTGACGTTGCTGCAAGGTTTTTGCGAGGCACCGTCAGGTCGGCAGAACTAAATTGGGCGTAGAGCAATGATGTACCAAAAAGCAGTATCAGAATCGTACGGGTCAGACCAGAAAGAATTTTGAGAAACATTTTCACAACTAGTTACGGTTTAGCAGTAATGGGCGGTAAATCCGGCTCTTCGTTATCCCCACCCTGGGTAACTACCCAAACAACAGCTCCAACTCCAACGACGGCGAGGCCCTTTGCCCAAATGGGAATCTGTGGTTTTATCGTAAACGCGTTGCTCTTGGATAATTCAGCGGGGTCATTCGCTTTTGTCACGCGGATCGAATATTCTTTTCCGGCACGTATACTTTTGGGGATCTTCCAACTGTACGTCCGTGAATTATTAATGCCTTCGGCCAACGATTTATAATCTTCATTGCCTCGCACGAGCATGATGTTCACTTTGTCTTCCGGTATGCCACCGTGCCAGTGAAGCGAAAGATCGCGGCCGCGCTTGTAGGTTGTTTGTTGCAGTGGGTCAACTGCAAGCTGCACCGTGCCTTTTATCTTGATCGTTATTTCGCGGTTAAACCCAATTGGCAGCGCATTGAGCGCATCCCAAACAACACGGTGACCTTTGCCGGCGACCACGTTATAGCCAACGTACCCGGTAACATGCGTAAGCGGTTGCGTATAGTTATCATGCGAACTGTATAGATCTATCCGATAATGTTGGCTGTCATCCGGCGCGTCGAGGTCATAGGTGATAACCACCCTTTCCCCATTAAAGAAGGTCCGCAAATTTTCAATTCGCTGCGCGCAGAGGCTTTGCGTCACGCAGGTGAGGATCAGACAGGTTACAGGTAGGCGCATAAGTGGGATATGTTGGAGTGTGAGTTACAGCTATCTTTCCCTAGAATCCCCCTGGCTCAGAACTTCTAAACAATATAACTCTTAATCAGCGTAATTCAACGTGGCGATGATCTAAAAATCTTCGGACGGAAGTGGGCGTAAACAGGGGAAATTAAGGCGTCAGAGATAGGGATAACGATCAAAATGCGCAAAAATAATTTTAAAGGTGAGTGTTCCGATCGAGGCAACATGCTTCCATAACACTCGGCCCCCTAGCCAAACGATTCAGCGGAAGCGACAATTAGCGGTCCAAGTCTGCAATGATTCAGCATGCAAGTCGTGAGCCAAAATCCGTGTAGAGATAACAATCAAAACCAGATAATACTTTGAAATCTTTATCGACAACCTGCTATCACGTCCTTACACCCAATTGCCTTATTACCCTACTACCCTACTGCCCTCTCACCTCCACTCAAAAGAAAATTCTGACGATCAAGTCCTGCCTTACCATTTATTCCACCTTTTACGAAATACTTTTCTTGTTTTCACCTCGTTAGCGGAACCTATTAAAAATATTACCTTTACATGTCGAAAATTAAACCGCATGGCCCTTGTAGAAATACTAATGCCTAAAATGGGCGAAAGCATTGTAGAAGCAACAATCTTGTCGTGGTTGAAAAAACCTGGTGACAAAATCGAGCTTGAAGAATCCTTGCTTGAGGTAGCTACTGATAAAGTGGATACTGAAATTCCATCCACACATGCAGGCGTATTAAAAGAGATCCTGGCAAAAGAAGGTGAACTCATTAAGGTCGGTTCGGCGATAGCGGTGATTGAATCGACCGTCGAAGAGAAGTCGGCGTCAATAGTCGACGATCTGCCACCCCTGGTAACGACAACTCCCGTGAAAAGCGCGGCGACGCAGACTAACGGAGTTGAGCATGACAGCCTTCAGGATAACGTGGACTTCAAATCAAGTAACCGGTTCTATTCACCGCTGGTCAAGAATATTGCTAAGGAAGAGAACATTACCGTCGCCGAGCTGGAAACCATCCCAGGTTCAGGAGCTGAGGGTCGCTTAACAAAAAAGGATATCC
The DNA here is from genome assembly GCA_036376095.1 of Chryseolinea sp. Classification (GTDB taxonomy): domain Bacteria; phylum Bacteroidota; class Bacteroidia; order Cytophagales; family Cyclobacteriaceae; genus Chryseolinea. Next base: position 4,399 of record DASVBA010000231.1, on the reverse strand, counting down.
TGGACTTTGTACAGCACCGTAAGCTAGGTGCCACCGTTCAGGCGGTTCAAAAGGCGAAGACGCCATCAGCGCCAGTTTCTGCACCATCTCCGCAAGCACCTCTGTCAATCAGTGGCGGCGATGAGATCATCGAAATGGATCGAATGCGCAAGATGATCGCGGAGCGAATGGTTGACTCCAAGCGCATCGCTCCACACGTGACTTCCTTTGTAGAAGCAGACGTAACTAACATAGTGTTCTGGAGGAACAAGGTTAAGAACGATTTTCAGAAACGCGAAGGAGATGCACTTACCTTCACTCCTATCTTTGTCGAGGCTGTTGCAATGGCGATAAGGGATTATCCGATGGTCAACATCCAGGTAGACGGAGATCGGATCATAAAAAAGAAAGACATCAACGTTGGTATTGCCGTTGCCTTGCCAACAGGAAATCTTATTGTACCCGTTATCCGAAATGCCGACCAGCTTAATCTTAGCGGCCTGGCAAAGATTGTAAATGATCTCGTAAAGCGCGCGCGCAATAACAAACTAAAGGCCGATGACCTGGCAGGTGGCACCTTTACGATCTCAAATGTTGGAACGTTCGGAAATGTCATGGGCACACCAATAATTATGCAGCCACAGGTCGGTATCATAGCCATTGGTGCAATTCAGAAAAAGCCTGCCGTCGTTGAAACTCCCTATGGTGATGCGATTGCGATACGCCACAAAATGTTCCTCTCTCATTCGTACGATCATCGCGTTGTGGATGGAGCGTTGGGTGGTAGTCTGGTTCGAAGAGTTGCTGACTACCTGGAGAAGTTTGACATAAACCGGAGTATTTAGAAGTGTAATCAAACGAGAAGCAGGATTTTTAATTCTGCTTCTTTACTTTTAAGGATGTCCACGATCATTTCCTTTATCAGCCGGAAAGGCGGAACGGGTAAAACCACCAATGCCATTAATCTTGCGACGACGCTTTATCACATGGGTAAGCGGGTGTTATTAGTTGAGACTGACACCAACTACACCTTGAACACCCTTCGCAAAATGGAAATCTTCAAGTCGAACAATGGAAAGAACGGGTTCGAGCTATTGGGTTCTCAGGACGGCCAGGTAGCAGACGAACTTGCTGCAATGAAAGAACGCCGTTCCGGGGACTTTATCATCGTGGACAGCGCGGGCAAAACAACAGATGAGGGAATTAAGAAACTTTGCCTCGTCAGTGATGCTGTGATCGTGCCTACCAGTCTCACCCAAAATGATTTGTTAGTCACCTATCAAACGGTGTCGGACCTCGCTCCCGCCCGCCAACTCAATCCCGCGTTGAGAATCATTATCTTACCCAACCGGATACATAGTTCGACCAACATATTTACGGTACGTGAAAACCTAAAAAACCTCGACGCCATAATTTTGCCCGTAATGGTACCTCAGAAAAATCTTTTCGTAAATTTCAGTACGCTGGACGCTGAAAAGGAATATCAGCCAATAGCACAGGCTATCCTGAACAACCTCGCATGAGTAAAAAGAAGAATACGCTAAAAGATCTCGACGACTTTCTAAAACAGCAGGCTGCAACGCTCGTTGCGCCCACAGCGTTAAGTGATACGCTAAGAGAACCTTTAACGGAACGCCAAGGAGAAGCAACGGCAATCAAAACCGAACCTGAAGTATCGGTGACCAGCATTCTCGAAGACATAAAAGTCCTTTCAGAAAAAGAAGGCCATTCCTTCAGAAAGAAATTCTACGACCTTATCATCCGGTCCCTGGAATCGCAGCAAAATTCCACTGCAGAAGACAAAATGCTGATCAACACTGCGCTTTATTTAAAGAGTCCCGAGAGCTGGAAAGAAACGATCCGTTCGTATTGGAAGGACCGGAATCGTTGAATGGGAGTTCAAGTGTGAATGTATTGAAGGCGTCCCTCCTTGGCTCAAGGGTTATCTTCCCCTCATTAAGCACGGCAAACTGTTGTGACATCGCCAGTCCCAGTCCGGTACCCGCCTCGTTGGCCGTACCCTGCAGGGACCTAATTTGAAAAGAAAACAACTTTTCGCGCACTGCGTCCGGAATCGGGTCACCCTCATTTGAAATCCTTACAAGAACTTTGTCCATCCGATGATAGCCGCTAACCCGTATGCGTTTGCCATGCGGTGTAAACTTTATCGCGTTGCTAAGAAGGTTCCTTACAATGAGGTGTGTCATCTCAAGGTCTGCCAGTGCATGCAATCCCTGTTCAATATCAATCTCTATCTTGATGGATTTTTCCCGTGCAGCATGTTCTATCAGAGTAATATTTTCCTTTATCAGCGACTCGATCGCGATCAGCACCCGTTGTACAGTGAAACCTTTCATCTGGCTCTTCGACCACCGCACCAGGCTATAGACGAGAAATGAAACCTTGTCCAACCTTGCCTTTACATCGGGCAGTACCCGGTCAAGCTCTTCTTTTGTGATATGACGCTTCTCATACGTCGTGAGTAAACCGCTAATGGTACGCAACGGTGCCGATATATCATGAGATAGAATGGAAATGATCCTGTTCTTTTGTTCATTGAGATCATCCAACTCCTCTTTACGGTGAAGAAGCTCGCTGTATTGAATAAAATCCTTTCTTTTCTGTTTTTCAATAAAAGCCGCAGTTACCCCGCTAATAATCAGATTCGATACAATATTTGGATATTGTGAATGATAATATTCAATAGCACGTACTTCTGTCACAATGGTGTAAACAATTAGTGCTGTAAAGTTGATCAACACCACGTATCGGAAGCGCAGGCCACTGACTGTTCCAACCATATAAAAGAACAGGAGCAAAACATTGGGCAGAAAGAAAAACGGCATCCTGCCAACTGAGGCCAGTATAAAAAAGGTGATATATGTAACCAGAATTTGAACGGCGAGAACAGCCTGCAGCCACTCAGCAGAAACTTCCCTTATATATAGATAGAAAAGAAGCACACCATAGAACACTATAATTCCGCAACGCAAGACAAACACCCAGAAGTAATCCACAGGACGCGCAAAATCAACGACCAGAAAACCAGCTGAGATCAACATTATCGTGATCGTATAAAGGCGAAAGGAAATCAGGTCGTTCCGTTTCGAATAAGTTTCATATTTTTCCTCCTCCGGATCGTCAAACTTCCAGATATACGTGTAAGAAGACAGAATATCCGCCAGTGGGGGCACGTGTTGATGGGCTTATAGAAAAGTAACAAAAGGGGGACAAATAAACTATTCATTCACAAAATTTGGACAATTGCATTTAGTAAGGAGACGCCTGCTGTATCTTTAACCCCGAATATCAACAATAACCAGACGCATACTATCGCTATGAAATTCGGAACTAAAGCAGTCCACGCCGGGGTTGAGCCCGACCCATCTACTGGCGCGATAATGACACCCATTTACCAGACATCTACCTATGTACAGGAATCACCTTCAAAGCACAAAGGTTACGCGTATGCGCGTGGCGGAAATCCGACGCGAAACGCTTTACAAAAAAGCATAGCCAGTCTTGAGAATGGAAAATTCGGGATCTGTTTTTCGTCCGGCATGGGTGCGACCGACGCCGTGATCAAACTCCTTAACCCTGGTGACGAAGTCGTTACAAGCAATGACTTGTACGGCGGGTCCTACCGGATGTTCAAACGCGTCTTCGAAAAATATGGCATCAAATTTCACTTCGCAGATCTGACCAACATCTCAACCGCGGAAAAGCTTATAAATAACAAAACAAGGCTCTTGTGGTTGGAAACACCTACAAATCCCCTGATGAACATTGTCGATATCAAAGCCTATGCTGATCTGGCCAGAAAAAAAAACATACTGGTTGCTGTCGACAATACATTTGCTTCACCATATCTGCAAAACCCGCTTGACCTCGGCGCGGACATCGTTATGCATTCGGTGACCAAGTATCTTGGCGGGCATTCCGACGTAATCATGGGCGCGCTTGTCATGAATGATGAAAAACTCTATCAGGATCTTGCCTTTATCATGAACTCGTGCGGTGCTGTTCCCGGCCCACAGGATTCATTTCTGGTTCTTCGAGGAATCAAGACACTTCATCTTCGTATGGAGCGTCATTGTTTCAATGGAAGAAAAATTGCAGAGTATCTCCGCTCGCATCCTAAGGTCGGAAAGGTGTACTGGCCGGGGTTCAACGATCATCCCAACCACGATATCGCAAAAAAGCAAATGCGGGACTTCGGAGGAATGCTATCCTTTACGCTCAAAGACGACAGCATGGCAAAAGCAACCACATTGATGGAGAGTGTTAATGTCTTTTCATTAGCTGAATCGTTAGGAGGAGTGGAGTCGTTGATCAATCACCCTGCATCAATGACACACGCCAGCATCCCGAAAGAAGACAGACTGAAAAGCGGCCTGGTCGATTCCCTTATACGTCTCAG
>DASVBA010000432.1:0-11133 GCA_036376095.1 Chryseolinea sp. | reverse complement strand
ATCGTTGACCTGAACCCTGTAAACCGGTCGGCGGTTCTCCATTACCGTGGGTTGCACATAAGAAAAGTCCTTGTCCTGAAAGTAAACTAGCTTTTTATTGTAGTAGCATGAAGAACAAAACAGAAGGATGACTACTAGTTTAACTAAGATTGGGAGTCGAATCATTTTTTACCATCATTAAAAGGAAAAAATATGAAAGGCGGAGTACAATAGCAATGACGTCAATCATTGAATATTGATAGTTTTATCTCCGTCCATATCTCGCAAGAATTCGTTACCACTTAAGTGCCGGCTTTTTCAAGTAGCCAATTCTTACGTTAATCTAATATATTGTTTTCTGCCGACTCAACCAACTGGATCCATACCAAGATCGCATGACGCATAGTAAACGTTTGTTAGCTATGTGCAAGGGTGATCAAAACGTTCCGCTACTCATCAAAGTGTGGCGTACATTCCTCAACGAAAAAGGCCCCGACGCGTCGGGGCCCTTTCGTTCATAACGGTAGGACTATATTAATTTTCAATTCCAAGTTCTTTGTAGCGTTTGTCGATACGCTTCATTTGATCCTGTAAGTCAAGGTCAGTGTAAATTGAGTAGAGCGTATCCAGCACTTCCTGATCGCTTGGGTTAAGTTTCTCCGCTTTTTCCCAATAAGGCAAAGCCGTTTTGAGCTTTTCTACCAGCTTCTTATCCAATTCAAATCTCTTCTTCTTGTCTTCAGCGGAAATCCCGAGGTTAGACATCTCTTTTTTAATTGATGCAGCTTCAGCATAAACCAGTTTTGACAAATAAAGCTGTGCTTCAAAATACTGGGGATCGATTCTGAGGGCTTCCTCATAATTCTTTTTGGCTTCCTCATTACTGTTCAAGCTAGCGTTGGCATATCCAAGATAAAAGTGCAGGATTTTGTTATTAGGTTCCTTCTTGATAGCAGCCTCCAAACCGGACTTTGCTTCATCAATTCGTTTTAAGTCAATCAACAATCCGATTTCAACTTTTGGAAGGTCCGCGTTGTTCGGGAATTTTGGTTTTGCCAAACGCACCACGCGCAGCGCTTCTTCTTTATTTTGCTTAGGACCGCTGTTGATATTAATAATACTCAGGTATGCATCCGAAGACTTACCGCCGAGATCGATATACTTTTGGAATGACGCAAGCGCTTTGTCGTAATCTTCGAGGCCATTTGCCACAAAACCAGAGTAGAAATAAGCTAGCGTATCATCAGGTTGAATCATCTGAGCCTTTTCGAAAGCCTTCAGGGAGTTTTCAAGGTCTTCTTCCTGGTACAGACTGGCGCCTTTGTTAATATATGTATTAGCCCAATACTCCATTTGCTGGGATTTCAAAACAGGCATGCCTGCTGCATCCGGTATGAACAACTCCTTTCCTTTCCCGTTCAACTCGTCTGCCTTCTTAAATGACTCCATCGCGACTGTAAATGCGTCGGGGGCCAGCGCCTTGTAGGATTCATTCGAAGTAGTATCAAGCGACCCGTAGACCAAGCCCCGATAATACCATGCTTTCGGATCGCTCATGGTCTTTTCATTTGTGGGAATCAGATCTACATTGGCTTTAGCTTCATCAAGCTTTCCTTCTTTCCAGGAAGTTAGTGCTTTGCTAAGGTTTGGCTTTGCTCCTTTCTGAGCAAACACAGAGACTGTGGCCAACATTAACAAAATGAGTGTTAATCGTTTCATCGTTAAACAGGTTTATAGGTATTTATAAATTATTAGTGGTTTCGTCTTCAATCATCTTCTGTATTTTTTCTACCGAGGAAATACGGTCGTCTTCATTTAACTTAATCAACCGAACGCCCTGTGTGGCCCGACCCATTACGCGAAGTTCGCTCACCTTAATTCGGATTGTAATTCCCGTCCGGTTTATGATCATGAGCTCGTCGTCGTCCACAACTTCCTTGATCGCAACAAGCTTGCCAGTTTTTTCGGTAATATTGAGCGTCTTGACCCCTTTGCCTCCCCTCCTCGTGATGCGATAGTCGTCGATCAACGAGCGCTTTCCGTATCCCTTCTCGGAAACGACAAGCAAGTTAGCATCTTCGCGATTTATGCATACCATTCCCACAACTTTATCACTGGGAGATTCCAGCGTCACGGCTCTCACCCCCGCGGCGGTCCGGCCCATTGGCCTCACATCGCGCTCGTTAAAATGAACGGCCTTACCCTCACTTTTTGCTATAATTATATGGTTGTTGCCATTTGTGAGTGAGGCATTTAAGAGTCGATCGCCGTCGTGGATAGTGATCGAATTTATCCCCCCCTGACGTGGCCTGGAATAAGCTTCCAGCGAAGTCTTCTTGATCGTGCCTTTCTCCGTACACAGGATCACGAAGTTGTTGTTGATATAATTTTCATCCGTCAAGTTCTTGACGTTGATGATCGCCCGTACGGTATCTCCGGGCTCGATGTTAATGAGGTTCTGGATGGCGCGACCCTTAGAGATTTTAGTTCCCTCGGGGATTTCGTAGGCCTTCTTCCAGTATACTTTTCCCTGGTCGGTAAAGATCAGAAGATAGTTGTGCGCCTGGGCGATAAAGAGATGTTCGGTAAAGTCATCTTCTTTCGATCCTGCACCCTTCGAACCGACGCCTCCCCTTCCCTGCGTGCGGTACTCGGACAATGAAGTCCGTTTGATGTAACCCTGGTTGGAAATAGTGATCAACATCTCCTCGTTAGGGATCATGTCCTCAAAGGAAATATCATCTTCATTGTGGAGCACAAGCGTTCGCCGCTCGTCGCCGTAACGATCTCTGAGTTCAGCCAATTCATCCTTGATGATCTGCATCCGTACAGGCTCGTTCTCAAGAATGTTCTTCAGCTTTTCGATCAACTCCTTCACTTCATTGTACTCCTGAAGGATCTTGTCACGCTCCAGGCCAGTAAGGCGCTGCAATCGCATGTCAAGGATGGCCTTTGCCTGCACCTCAGTCAACGAGAACCTGGTCATCAACCCTTCTCTTGCAGTCTCCGGATCTTTGGAACTACGGATCAATGAAATGACCTCATCGAGATTGTCCAAAGCGATAAGATAACCTTCGAGAATATGTGCTCGCTTCTCAGCTTCGGAAAGTTCAAATTTGGTGCGTCTTACAACGACCTCGTGACGGTGTTCAACAAAATATTTTACAAGGTCTTTAAGATTCAATGTTAAAGGTCTTCCCTTTACCAGCGCGACGTTGTTTACATTGAACGCCGATTGAAGCTGTGTGTACTTAAATAAATTGTTGAGGACGATATTGGCAATTGCATCCTTTTTCAGATCGTAGACTATCCTGTAGCCTTCGCGGTCAGATTCATCACGGATATCGGAAATCCCCTCGATCCTTTTCTCATTCACCAAGGCTGCCGTCTTTTCGATCATCATAGCCTTATTGACCATGTACGGAATCTCCGTCACCACAATCTGCTCTTTTCCACCTGGCGTAGTGACTATCTCGGCTTTAGCCCTCACTACAATGCGGCCTCTGCCGGTGAAGCTTGCCTCCTGAATTCCAGAATGTCCGTAGATAATACCACCCGTCGGAAAATCGGGCGCTGTGATATATTTCATCAGCTCCGGAATGGAAATATTGTTGTCGTCGATATACGCTACAATACCATCGATAGCTTCCCGGATATTGTGCGGTGCCATGTTGGTCGCCATGCCTACAGCAATTCCAGAAGATCCGTTTACCAGCAGGTTCGGGAATTTTGCGGGAAGGACTGTGGGCTCTGTTAAGGAGTCATCGAAGTTAGGCTGGAAATCTACCGTGTCCTTGTTGATGTCAGCCAATAGTTCTTCAGCGATTCTTCTGAGCCTTGCTTCGGTGTAACGCATCGCTGCGGGAAAGTCGCCATCTATGGAACCGAAATTTCCCTGGCCATCCACTAACGTATACCTCAAGGACCAATCCTGGGCCATTCTAACCATGGTGTCATAAACCGATGCGTCGCCATGGGGATGGTATTTACCCAAAACTTCTCCGACAATTCTGGCTGATTTCTTATAAGGCTTATTGTAATTAACACCGAGCTCTTGCATACCGTAAAGGACCCGGCGGTGTACAGGCTTTAAGCCATCCCGTACGTCTGGCAACGCTCTGGAAATAATGACTGACATCGAATAATCGATGTAGGCGCCACGCATTTCATCCTCAATGTTGATTGGAATTATACTCTGCCTTTCCGGGGGTAGGCTACCACGCTCTTCTGCCATGTAAAATCTTTGTTTTTAGCTAAGTGGGGGCTCTTTTTAAAGCTGTGCAAGATAGTAAAAATCGTTACCTAAAGAGCAGGTAACCCTAATAAGTTTGCGGCAATTTTGGTCAAAAAACGGGGCTAAAATTCCAGAGCCGATCACTGGCTCAATAGGGGTTCAACTTATACTTATTTTTGCCCTTGTACTTGATGAGGTTGGGGTGATTTTCACCATAGTGAGGATTTTGTTTTTTGTAGATGGGATGCACCCGGCTGCGGTATTCTCTGTTTCCATGCGCATGATTCATCTGTGCCTTACATGTTTTCAGGAAGCATCGTCGCAGCTCCGGAAACCTGTAGGTTGCTCCAATGTTCAGATAGAACGCGTTGAACTTGTGAGTTATACTTTGAGTGGTCTCGGGAATATTAAGCTTGTAACTTTTGATCTCATAGGAAGGTCTTATAAACAAACGGAAGTATTCAGACATCTCCCTTTCTACTGTCACGCCGAGGTTCAGGAAAACGCCCTTCTTTATGACGCTTTTGTCAAAGTTCTTCCCAAGATTATAGCCTCCGATGTTAGCATCAACCACCAATAAGTATTCGTAGTACCTGTACACCGTCCCGCCTATCGTACCGAAATATTTTTGTAAAGTAAAAGATGAGAATTCGGGCGAATAGTTATTGATCCTGTCGCCATAACTGATAGGCTTAAAATCATTCATTCTAACCATTTCGACCGAATAGCCTCCGCCGATCCGGTACTTATCGAACTCAACGTGGAGGGTAGCCTTCAGCGGTATGTTAAACGACTTACTCTTGAATCCGATTGCTGCAGTATCCGAGCTCACGAGAAATGCTCCCGGCTGGATGGCATTTGTGGAGGTTGTTACTTTATTAAGCCAGTTGGAATAGCCTGAAGCCAGGTTTGTGGTTTCGAACAATTGTGGTGCAACACCCGGATTCTGATATATTCCGAAACCACTAAGCTCATGACGGAATGTTGTACTTCCAAAGCCAGTGCTCAGCCCGAATGTAAATTTGCTGATTACTTTTCTGATCCAACCCGTGCCCTGTCTCTTGATATAGAAATATTCAAGCGGAACGGACGCATCGCTTTCATTCTCGTATTGAGCATAAACGATCCCTGGCAATGCAGCCATTAAGCAAACAATGAGCAGAAATTTTGCGGCGGAACGGTTCAGAAAAGTAGGTTTTATGCTCCGTAAACTAAAAAATGTAAGCCATTCATAATCTGGCCTTTGGGCGCTAAAGGTAAATTAAATTCCGGAATCATCCTACATCGCTGCCTCATTGGGCCGTTTTTGCGCCGCAAACAAGGGCAAATTTCACACATCGCTACACATATTGTCTTCGGAATGTTAATAATAACGATAAGGAGCACCCACCGTCTCCAACGACGAAAAGGTATGAAATAGTGTCTGTCCTTTACTAACCTGATAGGTAAAATTGTAAGAGGTAGAATCCTGGCTTCTTCCAGACTGCAACAAAAGTCTTAGCTCATTCTTTCCTTCCTGAAGTGGTATGCGCGAGTAATAGATGCTGTGCGGCAACGTCTGCCAGTTCCGTGTGTCGGCCTTTTCAGTTATAGCATTCACAATCCCGAGGACTGCTCCAAGGCGATCATCTTTTTTTCTTAGCGTTTGTTCAGCGGCTTTCTTCAGCGCTGCTCTCAACAATCCTCTCGTAAACTCCTGAAGCATCCGCTGATTAAGACTGTAGAAAGCGATCTTGTTAATGTCTTCAGCCAACTCAAGGTTGTAGATATCAGAACCGCGCTCCACCGTTGCCGACACGTAGTAAGCTTGCCGTTCAACGTATCTGGGAAAAGCAACCCTGAAAAACTGCAGGCTTGAAAGGTCAGCCCTATCCTTGTCATTGTCGACCCTAAAAGGAAACGAGAGGCCGAGTTCCTGGTTATTGAAGACCATCATGTGATCAGGACCCGGGGTTATCATAAAGTTGATACTCCATTCTGCTTTTACAGGACCCAGACCGTTGTGCCAAAAAAATACGAGATCTGCTTCCGTAGATCCAACCACATAATCCTGCATTTCAAATTTGTTCTTGTAGCTTTCGAATTCTTCCATGAACCCCGTCCGCCAGGCAGCGTCCAACAAATCTTTTTTCAATTGTTCAGGGGGCGACATTCCAAACATCCTCGAATAGTCATCCTCATAGACTTCTATGGCATTGCGATAAGCGATGAAGGCATTGTTATGATCGTTGGCCGCCTGGTAAATTATTCCCATAAGCGTGTGAATAAATGCATTTCGTTGAAGCTTGTCCTCTGAAACATATTTGTCACTCAACTGGTTAAGTCTTATATTCAATCGTCTGCATTCCACAAGTGCATCTTCGTGTTGACCCAACTTGAGAAAGTTGATAGCCTTAAAGTAAAGTAACATCAAGTGTTCGTGATCTTCACCACGATAAAGGATCACGTTAGGATTGGTAAAATATGAAGTCGCTTCGTCGAAATAGTTTATGCGGTAGTCTTCTCCGAACACGAAGGCTTTTTCCAAATATGAATTGCTTTCTTCGTACTTGCCGAGAATAGACAACAATAAGCCTCGATTCACAAAATAGATGAATCTGGTTTTACTCTCCGATTCATTCTGATACTTTCCAAGCGTTTCCAAAGCACGTTGAAGGTCGCCATGTTCAAATTCACTATTGAATTCTCCGTGCGCCTGATAATAACTCGCACATCCGCTTATTATGGCGAGCGACAAGGCGATAAATACACTTCGAAACAGCAGGTGCCTCATGTACATAAATTTCTCATGTCGAAAGGACATTCAGACCATCGTTGTAGGCCATGGTCAGTTCTTTACAAATTTTTTGATTTCCTGTTGACCATACCAAATCCGCTTATTGGTTTCAATGTCAGTCAGGAAAAGAGTTGTTATGTAATTTACAATCCTTTTGCCATTGCTGGTATCCGTCTCCGATGTCATTTCTCCGAACAGCATAAGGTTTGCACCGATCTCCTTGCCCCATTGGGATACCGTCGAAGGATCGGCAAAATCTTGCTGCTGTGCGCGTTCAAGTCTGAGTTTGTCCCTGAACTCTTCGGATTCTACAAGTTCGGCAATATCTGAATTGTAAATAGCGACTTCTAACTTCTTGATGTAGTTGTTAGCATCGATGTGTTCACTCGTCTTATTTCGGATAAGGCCAACGACGATGGCGGGCTTCCGTCCCAACGCTTTAGCATAGGCCTCGTATTTAGGGGAGTTCAACAGTTCTTTTATCATGGTCTCGGACACCATCCTTGAATCGGTGTCATTCCATCTGCCACTAAGGTCCATCTGGGTTTCCGGCGCAATGCGGGTGACGCTACGGGTTTGACAAGAAAAACTGAATAGAACCAACGCGGCAATTAAGATTCTCGCCATACAAACAATTTTGGGGATGTAATTCAAAAACCCTGCCGGAAGATACGCAGAAACTTATCGATTTGGGTCATAACAAATGATCATCTGACAGCTTTAAGCGCGCGAATGACGTCAGAAGGATCGGCGGCGCTAAAAACAAAATTACCGGCTACGAGTACATCAGCGCCCGCATCAATGAGACCTTTGGCATTTTCCAGTGAAACACCTCCATCAATTTCAATCTTTGCTGACGATCCGGACAACTGGATCATCTTTTTTAACTGCGTCACTTTCTTGTAGGTATGCTCTATAAATTTCTGTCCGCCAAACCCGGGGTTTACAGACATAACACATACCAGGTCGATGTCAGCAATAATGTTCTCCAGTTCACTTATGGAAGTATGAGGGTTGATCGCTACCCCGGCTTTGCATCCGAGGCCTTTAATCTGCTGAACATTACGATGGAGGTTTCTGCATACCTCAACGTGCACGGAAATCGAGCTTGCTCCGGCGCGTTGAAAAGCTTCAACGTGGTTTTCGGGTGCAACGGTCATAAGGTGAACATCCAATGGTTTTTTCGCATGACGTTTGATCGCTTCAACCACAGGAATTCCCATTGAAATGTTTGGAACAAATACTCCATCCATGATATCCACATGTATCCAGTCCGCCTGGCTATCATTCAGCATTTTTATTTCGCGTTCAAGGTTTGCGAAATCACAAGCTAGCACTGAAGGGGCGATGATTGGCGCTGACATTATTGAGACAATTGAGCAGGCAAAAATAGGCTATAACTTCTAAGTTGCAAGAAACGAAAATCTGTCAGGCCTTTACAAGCTTGAACGTGTAGCGTTTCTCACCCCAAAGTATACGCAGATAATACATTCCTGCGGCGAATTGAGAAAGGTTTGCCGTATACGTTCGGTTAAGCCACGAAAATTCGGCCTCCGTGCTATGGACCAACTGACCCTGGGAAGACAATATTTCAACCCTGCACGAAGTTATCTGACCGGGATCGAATGGTCGTATGGTAAGCGTATCGGCGAGCACGGGATTAGGGTACACTTCGAACGGGTTGTCCTGCGGACGCTCGTCGAGATAGTTGACGACGGCCATGAAATTTGGAATACCGTACCCGATCAGAAAGTCGGGGCTTTCGGCTTGTGATGCAGATCGTCTTACGGCTTCCACCACCTCTTTGTTTGTAAGTTGTGGATAGCGTTGCCACACGCCGGCGACAAGGCTGGCTACCAGAGGCGACGCCAGCGACGTGCCGCTTGCTGACCCCGCTGAACCGTCAGGTTTGATCACGCTGGTATTTACTCCTAACGCGGCGACATCAGGCTTGATCCTCCCGTCGGCGGACGGACCAACCGAGCTCGTCGTCGAACGTTGTCCCACGCTATTTACGCTTGCAACCGCCAATACATCCCTGGCATCAGCAGGTGCTGTAATAGTCTGCCACGGCAGGGTCCCTTCGTTCCCAGCGCTGCAGACAACAACGATTCCCCTATCTGTAGCGAATTGAGCAGCCCTGGTGATAACGGTGGTCTCGCCATTCATTTCGTTTTTTGAATAATTCATGGAAGTGTCATCAAAATCATAATAGCCCAGCGAAGAGTTGATAACATCAACGCCTGAGCTATCTGCTCTTTCGGCCGCAAACACCCAATTGTATTCTTCGATACGGTACTCAGTGTTCACGTCTTCCGTAACATAAAGCTGGTAGTTTGCTTCATAAGAACCACCAATGAAATTTCCATCCTGGAATGCGGCAATCACGGAGAATACCTCAGTTCCATGTTCATCGTATTGAAAGACGTCGTCTGAATTGAACACAAAATCCTTCGACAACCCAACGTCTATCCGGCCTTCGGTAAATATGTGCTGGAATGGCAGTGCGCCGTCGACGCCCTGAAAACCGCTGTCGAATATCCCGATATAGATCGTCTCACCTTTATATCCTGCTGATTGCATTTCATCCAGCCCAATCATTTCGAGTTGAATTTGCGTTTTACCCGCGAGCTTTGCACCCTTCGTTCTTTGATGAGCTTTTGATCTTCCATTTGGAAGCAGCTTCTTATTTGGCGCCACAAACTCAACGCGATCCACAAAGGATAGATCTTCGAGCGTCGGGATGAGGCTTGCATCACATTGAACTAAAACTCCGTTCATCCATCGCGTACGAAAAAATACGTTTGCCCCCGCCTCACTGACAGCTTCCACGTAATTTTCATTTACGGGAATATCCTGCTCGTTCACTGATATCCCCTGCCTTACCCGCCGGTCGACAGCACGTTGTGAAAGAAATTCCAACGGCTGGCTCGTACTGAACGAACTTGCCGCTTTGTCCTTGAAAAAAACCATATAACGATTCTCCTGCGCAACAGAAATTATCGCACCAGTAACAAAAACGATCGTCACACCAACTTTACTCCACCCCATAACCGGTTATGGTTTGTTTGTATATGATGCCGTTCTCGACTATCTGTTGTGCGAGACACCCTTGTGTCGTCGATGTGCAATACTGCAGCTGAGTGCTTTCCTTGTAAACAAGGCCAACATTTCTTGAATAAATTTCCTTGCGCTGGTCCAGGTACACCACATAATCCTGGTTATCATGTTGATTGACCGTTATACAATCCTCAAAAGTGGCGTTATTAAAGGTATGTGTGGCGTCGACCTCTTCCAGTGTATAGTCGTCTTCCACTCCAGTATTGTAGGTGTTTCCATTCCATTCACTTCCCACCGCAAACGGCAATCTAAGCTTCATAAAGGCAATATTCTCCTCGTTCACCACAACTTCACGGTTGGTTACTCTGGCAGACCAGGTATCCAGGTAGGTCCAGGCAAGGTCGTCTTTATTCCTTTTGCTCCGATAAAGGACGTATGTATAATCCCCCCCGACTGTTAGAAATGAATCGACGACATTTACCTTTAGGTCATAATATATCGTCTCAGGAACACCGAGCGAATATTTTATCTCACTGACATCATATACCTGAAACATGCCTTTCCTTAGGGGGAAATAGGCTTTGCCACTTTCTGGGGAAACGGAATCAGAAGAAGTATCACAGGAAACTATACCAATCGCCACGACGCCTACCAGGTATTTAACGAATTGCCTCACCGAATAATTGTTTTTTCTTTGAACAGCACAGAACTTTGGCCGAAAATCGTACAAAGTTATTTCTTCTTTGGCATTAATACTATGGCTTTAAAGACCCTGGTAAAAATAGGAGGTATTACCAACCTCAGTGACGCACGTTATTGCGCTGGGATGGGCGTTGATATGCTCGGTTTTGACGTGATTCCCGGCCGGCCAAATTATATTTCACCAGAGTCTTACCACCAAATAAGGGGTTGGATCACCGGCCCGCTCATCGTCGCGGAAATTACAGGACTTCAAAGACCGGAGGAGCTTCCGCAGATCATTGAAAATTACAGGCCGGATATGCTGCAAATGACGCTGGCCGAACTTTCAATGATACCGTCACCACCCCTGCCATACATTCTCGCCTTAACAGAGAGCCAGGAC
>DASVBA010000417.1:0-9465 GCA_036376095.1 Chryseolinea sp. | reverse complement strand
ACAGGAAGTATTTACTTTCAATAACAACCTGCAGTTAAAACAGACTAATAGTGAGATCGAAAAGCAAAGAGCGATTGTCTCAAAGGATAAGGAAATTATTTTATTAAAGGAAAAAATAACGCAATCCTACCAGCTGAAATATAAGAACGGTCTTGCGTCGATGACGGATTTGATCAACTGTCTTTATAAAGAAACAGAGGCGCGAAATGAGCAATCCCTCCACCAGGTGCAACTACTCATGGCGCAATACAATTACAAAACTGTCAGTGGAAACTAAATATTAAATGTCAAAAATAGTAAAAGATGAAAAAGAATATCATTCACATCGTGTGTATAGCAGCCCTCGCCTTCTCCTGTAACACAACGGATGATCCGGCGGATGCTTCAGGAACCTTCGAAGCGGTTGAGACCATTATCTCCTCGGAGGCTGCGGGGAAGATCCTGTCCTTGACGATCTCAGAGGGCGAAACGCTGGATGCCGGGCAGCTCATTGGTGCCATTGACAGTACACAGTTATACCTTACCAGGATGCAGCTCCTTCAAAACAAGAAAGCGATTCTCTCCGGCCGGCCGGACACGAAAGCACAAATTGAATCACTGAAAAAGGAACTGGCCAATGCGATCGATGATAGAAATCGAATCACCAATCTCGTAAAAGGTGGAGTAGCATCACAAAAACAATTGGATGACGCGGAATCAAAAGTGTCGATCCTGCAGGCAAGGATCACGTCACAGTCGAGTGTGTTAGGAACAACCACCTCCTCGCTAAATGAACAAGCTGCGACGACCGAGATACAACTGGCACAAGTGGAAGATCAACTGCGAAAGTGCAAAGTTGTCAATCCTGTGCGCGGCCAGGTGTTGACAAAATATGCGGAACAAAGCGAACTCACATCAATCGGTAAACCGCTCTATAAAATCGCAGACCTATCGACGATGATCCTCCGCGCTTATGTATCCGGCAATCAGCTTGCACTACTCAAACTCAATCAAAAAGTAGCGGTTTCGACCGATGATGGAAAAGGCGGTCTTACCACGACCGAAGGGACGGTTACCTGGATCAGTGACAAGGCTGAGTTCACGCCGAAAACTATTCAAACGAAAGACGAACGAGCCAATCTGGTATATGCCATAAAAGTGAGTGTAAAGAACAACGGTGCCTATAAAATTGGCATGTACGGAGAAGTAAAGTTTTAAAGATATGGAAGCAGTGGTAGTAAGCAACCTCACCAAAACGTACGGAGGAGAAAAAGTCCTTGCCGTGGATCACGTGAGCTTTAGCGTGAACAAAGGTGAGCTCTTCGGTCTTATCGGACCGGACGGGTCAGGCAAGACGAGCATTTTCCGAATGCTCACAACGCTTCTGCTACCAGACTCAGGCGTTGCGACAGTAGATGGGTTTGATATTATTAAAGACTATCGGCAGATCCGGAACACCGTCGGATACATGCCCGGAAAGTTCTCCCTTTATCAAGATCTGTCAATCGAAGAAAACCTGAACTTCTTTGCCACCGTCTTTGGAACAACGGTTAAAGAAAACTATCATCTTATCAAAGACATATATGTCCAGATAGAAAAATTCAAAACCCGGCGAGCGGGGAAACTATCCGGCGGTATGAAGCAGAAGCTCGCGTTATGCTGCGCCTTGATACACAAACCGACGGTCCTGTTTCTGGACGAACCGACCACTGGCGTTGATCCCGTGTCACGAAAAGAATTCTGGGAGATGTTAAAGCGGCTGAAGGAACAGGGAATTACAATTGTAGTTTCCACCCCTTACATGGACGAAGCAACACTCTGTGACAGGATCGCACTTATCCAAAATGGAAAAATACTATCCATTGATACACCGGGCTCAATAGTGGCCAACTATCCGGATGACCTTTACGCGATTAAAGCCGAAAACATGTACAAGCTCTTGAAGAGCCTCGAAGGATACAGCCAGAGAAAGAATAGTTACGCGTTTGGTGAATATGCACATGTGACATTCAAAACGTATTCGGAAGAAAATGTAAAGAAACACCTTCAGGAGTCGGGGCTGAAAGATATAGTCATCAGAAAAGCCACGCCAACGATTGAAGACTGCTTCATAAAACTGCTGGGACATTAAAAAATGGACACTGTAATTCAGACAGAAAAGCTTACTAAACGCTTCGGTGATTTTATAGCCGCGAACGAAATAACACTCGAGGTTTATAAGGGAGAGATCTTTGGCTTCCTGGGTGCCAATGGTGCGGGCAAGACGACAGCAATGCGTATGCTGTGCGGGCTGTCTACCCCTAGTTCAGGTAAAGCCACCATCGCCGGGTTTGATGTTTACCGTCAAACGGAAAACATCAAGAAGAACATTGGATATATGAGCCAGAAATTTTCGTTGTATGACGACCTTACTGTTCTTGAAAACATTTACTTCTTTGGAGGCATTTACGGGCTTTCGGATAAACAGCTGAAAGAAAAGAGCACTGAACTCGTAAAGCGTCTTGGACTTGAGCGGGAAGCAACCAAGCTTGTGTCATCACTGCCGCTGGGCTGGAAACAAAAATTGTCTTTTTCAGTTGCCGTATTGCACGAGCCTAAGATCGTTTTCCTTGACGAACCCACCGGCGGCGTGGATCCCGTGACGCGTCGTCAGTTTTGGGATCTTATTTACGAGGCAGCAGACCAAGGCCTCACTGTCTTTGTCACCACCCATTATATGGATGAAGCCGAATATTGTAACCGGATCTCCTTGATGGTTGATGGTAGAGTGGAAGCATTGGATTCACCGGCCAACCTGAAAACCAACTTCGGCGCTTCGTCAATGGATGAAGTATTTTATCAACTGGCCAGAGGCGCAAAACGGGGAGATTAAATAATAAAGCATGAAACAGTTCATCACCTTCTTAAAGAAAGAATTCGCCCACGTATTAAGAGACCGGAAGACGCTACTAATACTCTTCGGCATGCCCGTCGCTCAAATACTCATTTTCGGATTCGCGCTCACCAATGAAGTGAAAAATGCGAACATCGTGGTGGTCGATTATGCAAAGGATGAATCCTCCCAAAAGCTCCTGGCCAAAATAGAGGCGAGCCAATACTTTGAAATTGAGAAAATGGTAATAAGCGCCGATCAAATCGAAAAGGCTTTCCAGGAAGGGGTGATCAAGCTGGCTTTGGTAATCCCTTCGAATTTCGCCAGTGATCTGGCTCATCAGAACCATGCACAGGTCCAGGTGATTGCGGATGCTTCCGATCCAAACACTGCTAATACACTGACCAACTATATTTCGTCCATTGTCCTGGACTATCAGCAGGAGCTCACAACTAACGCTGGTATCCCCTACCGCATTATGCCCGAGACCAGGATGCTGTATAATCCTCAACTTAAGGGTGTCTACAATTTTGTTCCCGGCGTAATGGCCCTCGTGTTAATGCTTGTCTGTGTGATGATGACTGCAGTGTCTATTGTCCGCGAAAAGGAAATGGGCACGATGGAAATCCTGCTGGTATCCCCTTTCAAACCCTTGATGGTCGTGGTTTCAAAAGCAATTCCGTATTTGCTGCTTTCACTTATCAACGTAGCCGTCATTCTCCTGTTAAGCGTCTTTGTTCTGGACCTACCTATACTGGGAAATATTTTTCTCCTGTTTGCGGAAAGCACTTTATTTATCATTACTTGTCTGACAATAGGCATTTTTATCTCCGTGAAGACGGCATCACAACAGGTGGCAATGCTTATATCGCTGATGGGCATGATGCTTCCAACAATCCTGTTCAGCGGATTCATGTTTCCTATTGAAAACATGCCTGTGGCACTACAGGTAATTTCAAATGTAGTTCCGGCTAAGTGGTTCTATATCATCGTCAAATCGATAATGATCAAGGGACTTGGTTTTTCGGGTATCTGGAAGGAAACATTAATTCTCGCCGGTATGACCCTTTTTCTTTTGGTCGTAAGCCTTAAAACTTTCAAAATACGCCTTGCATGAGAACGATAAGATTTCTGTTGCAAAAAGAATTCAAGCAAATATTCCGGAACAAGATCATCCTCGCCATGATCCTTGTGATGCCTGCCGTACAGCTCATTATCCTGCCATTGGCCGCGGACTATGAAATAAAGAATATCAATATTGCCGTGATCGATAATGACAGGTCGCCGTACTCGCAGCGGTTAATCACCACTATTACCGCTTCAGGATACTTCAGACTGACTGGAGTAAACTCATCCTACGACGAAGCATTCGGGTTGATAGAGCAAGACGAGGCCGATCTGCTTCTCGAGATCCCGGCTGCGTTTGAAAAAAGGTTGATCCGCGAAAACGAGAATACCCTGTTCATCGCGGTGAATGCTATCAACGGGGTGAAGGCAAATCTTGGCGCTGCATACCTGGCGACTATTCTGAAGATGTACAACAATGATCTGCGTTTAGAACTGGTTCCTTCTTCAAACCGCATTGGCAGTCAACCTGTGATAGAAGTAGCCTCTTCAAACTGGTTCAATATCCTTATGAATTATCGCGTGTTTATGGTTCCCGGCATCCTTGCGATCCTGGTCACCATGATAGGAGGATTTCTTTCGGCGCTTAATATTGTCAAAGAAAAAGAAGTAGGCACCATCGAGCAGATCAACGTAACACCGATCCGCAAGCATCATTTTATCCTGGGTAAGTTGATCCCGTTCTGGGTTCTTGGCAACATAGTATTTACCATTGGCCTGCTGATCTCGTGGCTGATCTATGGTATCGTGCCACTCGGAAGCCTGCTCGTGCTTTACGGTTTCGTGGCTGTTTACCTTTTGAGCGTATTGGGGCTGGGGCTGCTCGTATCCACCATCTGCGAAACGCAACAGCAAGCAATGTTCATCATGTTCTTTTTTATGATGATCTTCATTCTGCTCGGAGGGTTATTTACCTCTACCGACAGCATGCCTGAATGGGCAAGGTTTATCTCGAGGCTGAATCCCGTAAGCTACCTGATCGATGTCATGCGAATGGTCATACTTAAAGGAAGCGGCTTCAGCGACGTATTGCACCATTTGATCGTCGTAGCAATGTTTGCCTTAGTACTCAATACGTGGGCTATACTCAATTATAAGAAAACGTCTTGAGGGTATAAGGCATGAGGATTAATAGGAATAGGATGTTCAGCTTTCCGGAACATAGTACAAACCTTGAGCTCGAGGAATTGAAAAGCGAGTATACGCGATCATTACTCCTCATTGGGTTCTTTACGACAATTCTGATCGTCGCGTTCCTCAATTACATTTTCCTGGAGAGAAATCTTACCGAGTACTACGGCGGATTCCGGACATTTTCAAAGATTGTCGGATTCATAACATTCTTTATTGTCTTTCAACTGGCAAACATCCGGCTTCTGAAAAAAAGAATGATTTCTGCGCGACGCACTTCGTTGCGCTATAAGATCACACATACAATCATAGAAATCACAATACCATCGTTTATAATGGTATTCATCATGGGAGATCTCAAAATGCTCTCCTTCATCGATACCCCGATCATGCTGATATATTTTCCTCTGATCACGCTTTCAATTCTTCATCTTGACTACCGCGTAAATATCTTTGCTGGTCTTTTCTCGGCACTGCTCTATGCAGCCGTCGTCTACTACGCATTCGAAAACGCGGATATCATTTCCAATGCAAAAGCCGCTGTTCCGGCAAACTCGTATTACCTGAGATGTCTCATCCTCGTTCTTTCCGGCGGTGCCGCCGCTTTCGTATCCGCTGAACTAAAGAAGAGAATTAAGTCGGCGCTGAAGTTCCAGAAAGAAAAAGACAATGTTGAATTTTTGTTCGGACAACAGGTGTCAAAGGAAGTATCACGGGCTATCATGGAAGATAAAGGCGCAACCAAGAGGCGCGAAGCAACCATCATGTTCGTCGACATCCGGAATTTTACAACCTTCGCGGACACCCATTCGGCAGAAGAAGTTAACGAATACCAGAACAAATGTCTTGGACCGCTGATTGACATCATCAACCTGCATCAAGGCGTTGTGTTCCAGATCCTGGGTGATGGACTGATGGCCTGTTTCGGCTCTCCGGTTGAAAATTCGCTTCACGCTGACATGGCTTTCCAGTCTGGAATAAATATCCTCAGGTATCTGGAAAAGGCATCAAACGATCAACTTATTCCCAATACGCGAGTTGGCATCGGACTGCACTCAGGATTGGTCGTGACCGGGAACATTGGCAACGAAAGACGAAAGCAGTTTTCAATCAGTGGAACGCCCGTAATTGTTGCTTCACGAATTGAACAGCTAAATAAGAAGTACGGCACTGAATTTTTGATTTCAAGGCAGGTTTTTGACCAGGTCTCTCCGGGAAAAGTACGCATTGACTATCTCGGAGAAGAACCGCTTCGGGGAATAGAGAAGCCCATTGATGTCTTCAAAGTCTCGATCAATAGCATTGCTGCCAGCACTCCGCGCGAAGTATAAATAATAAAATCAATACTATTAATTATGAAAAAGTTGAAGACATTTCAGGGAACTGTATACCCTTGGCATTGTGATCACATGGGACATATGAATGTACAGCACTACGTTGCAATGTTTGATCAGGCCGGATGGAATACTTTTTCTGAATTGGGTCTGACCATGCAGTTCTTTAAGCAACATGGACGCGGCATGGCGGCAATCGAACAAAACATCAAGTACAAAAAAGAATTGATCGCTGGCCAAAATGTATACGTCGAATCCATGATTACCGAAGTACGCGAAAAAGTCCTGATCATTCAGCTGACTATGCATGATGCAGATAACCACGTCCTCGCAGCGGAATGCCGTCTTGTTGCAGTTCACCTTGACGCAATTAAACGCAAGAGCCTGGCTTTTCCAGATCACATCATTGACAAAGCAAAAAGTATGGTAAACAGTGAGAAGAACATCGCTGCTTGATGAAGCATCCAACCGAATGGTTATTCCTTCTTCACAAATCTATATACCTTGTTTTGAGGGTATGCCACCAAATAATACACTCCGGGAGAAAGATGAGATACGTTGATTTCGTTGGCCGAGCTGGTATTGTCTAAAATCGTTCTTCCCAGGCCGTCCTTGATGCTGAACGAAGTACTTTTGCTGTGATTAGGAACATCAAAGGCAATTTTGTCGGTCGCAGGGTTGGGATAAATGGCATGTTTTGTTTGAAGGTCATCTTCTACCCCGACAACCATACCTATTGTCATAACAAATGCGCTACTGTTATTGTACCCGTCGTTCACGATTACATTTACCTGAAGGTTGCTTTTGAATCCCGGCGCCGGAGTAACTGTATTACCTGCTACAGTGTAATTTGGTCCTGATAAAACTATTAAAGTGAAGTCTTCGGGAAAATTGCTATCCGGGTCCGTTACTTGAAAGTCAGTTAGCTCCAGCGTAAATGGCTCTCCTGGCAATACCTCAAGATCATCGGCAACAAATCCATTGCAAACTGGCGGCTCATTGACCTTAGTTAATGGTAGCGCCCATACGCTTCTTCCATAACTCCCGGAAAAAAGGAACGAGTTGTTGAACATCAGCGGAGATGCATTCAGATCGAACATTTCACCAACAGGCTGCCATTGATTACCCCCATCATAGGAAACATATACTCCCTTAGTAGTTCCCGCATAGAGATCATTATTCCAGTTTGTTAATCCTGTTACTTCTTCGGTAGGTAAACCATTGGTCTTTTTTGTCCATGACGCTCCAAAATCTTCCGACACAAAAACACCGCTCCAGGTGGAGACAAAAAGTTTCGCACCTACATAAATTACTTCAGTAGTAGTAAAGACGCTGGGATGGATCTGAAATGATTCCCAATTGGTTCCAAAATCCTTCGATATATAAACGTGCTTGTCAAAGTTGTAAATACTCAAAGCGATAATGGTGTCTCCCAGTATCATCCCTTCCCGCAAATAAACGCCATTAAAAATCGCATGATTTCTGGCTGACCAGTTTTCACCTCCGTTTGAAGTATAGTATTGAGCTTGAGTCGTTGCTGCAAAACCTCTCTTTTGATTTCCGAAAATTGACCAAAGCGGGTTATCGGCTACCTCCAGTTTAAGATCCCAACTGAGCCCGTCGTTCGCCGATTTATAAATACCTCTATTAGTTCCGACTACAGGATCATCGCCATCGACGAATATTCCGACAACATTCACGGCGCCCAGGAAATCAGGGTTTGGATCAACGAGTCCCTCGTTTCGCCTTGTCCAGGTTGCACCATTGTCCGGAGAAACAAAGACACCTTGCCCAGCGGTCCCTGCATAAACGAATTGATCAGTCGCCGCCAGAGATGTCATCACGTTGTTTGTCACTCCCGTGTTTCGTTCTGACCACGTAGCCGTATTGTCTGCCGATGCCCACAGGCCCGACTCTCCGGCTACCCATAACATGTTATCGATTAGATTTATGCAATATGCAATGCCTCGATATGGAAGGGTTGTGGTTTTTGAAAAGTCAAGCCCCTCATTTTCTGAATAGTAAATTGTTGAATTTGAGCCACCGATATACACCTTGTCATCCTTGGCATATATGCCCCTAAGAAAACTTCCGCTCGTCAACCCAATATCCGACGCGGACCACGTTGCGCCATAGTCTCTTGAAATTTGTGTGGGTTGACCACCAACAATATAGATAGCATTGTCAAATGCTGCCATCGTATTTGTATGATCGATCGCCAAGTTCAACTCGGTCCATGATTGACCTTTGTTCTCGCTGACGTAAATGCCAGGAGCCCCACCGTTAACGGCGGCAAAAAGTTTACCTCCAGAAATAGCTAAATGGTCCACATAGCTGCCGCTCTCATAAAATGCATCGCGCTCAGTCCAGGAAGCTCCGTTGTCAGGGGAGTAAAAGAGCGCACTCGACCATGCATAGATCTCCTGACCATCTATAAATATCAAATTGAATGTATTTTCTTCGATCCCCGAGTTAATGGCGACCCATGTTGTTCCATTGTCAGTCGATGAATAAATTCCCGCGTTAGCAATTGCAGCATATAATGTTGATCCATGAGAAGCGAGTTCGGTACAGCTGGGAAATTCCGGCAGCCCATTGTTCGCATGCAACCACGTTATGCCATTATCTGCAGAACGAAAGACACCGGCTGGACCACCATTAGCAAAAATGAACCCAGGGGTGTTCACAACGTCATAAACAGGTCCACCTGTAGGCCCTTTGGTCTGCTGCCATTGCGCCATAGATGAGATCGAAAGTAATACAAGGAGAGGGACTTGAAGAAGATAACTAAATCGACAACGAATACTCATACAACTGTTTCATACAAGTATATGGATTTTGATTCACCCTTGCAATAGAATACTAATGGGGAAACACCTGCTGTTACACAAAGTCAAGATTCTCTGTGAGCCTGATACCTTCTCTCATAAAGCGTTCCATGTATAAATTGATTCGTTCCTTTGCCAGGCTTAAGTTACTGTTGTTAAGGTTAATGTTCAACAGATCGATAAACCATGGCGCCTT
>DASVBA010000414.1:0-2921 GCA_036376095.1 Chryseolinea sp. | reverse complement strand
ATGCCTTGGACAGGAAGATCGTCTTATAAATGGCGATCCATAGTTCGTCATACTGATCCTCCTTAAATCGTTCCAGCTGGTCAAGATAGGGTTCATAGAAATCACTGTTTTGTGCGATTTCAAATCCATAGTACCTGAGCATGGCAAAGATACAGGCCCTGATCAGTGCTGGTTCATTTAGCGGGATGGCATTCTGATAGGCTTGATAGAAGTTCTTGTAAGCGTCACCCTTCCGTTGGTCATAGAATAAACTATAGTATCCTTTATTAAGGAGCTTCACCACTGAAAGCGTTGACCTCGTCCCTACTGATATTGAATCCATAGCTGAGGATTCAAAATATCGACTTTCCTTTTGACCGGCATGCAAGAGCAGATCAGCGTGCCCGATCAACGCCGCACGGAGAGCCGTATCCCTTTCTGTTCCGGCTATCTCCCTTGCGTCCTCAAATCGTAGTTGTTTCAGCTTGGAAAAGTATAGCTCCAGATTAGCCTGGCATGTTCCTCGCACCGGCACAAGGATGAACAACGCGCCGGCAAGCAGCAGTTTCACCGAAATAGTAAATTCACGATACTTTGAGTACATCTGATAGAAGCAATTTTGCTACTATACTCCGTATTACCAAGTGCGAAACCGTCATAGCCAACCATGCCAGGCCTCAGGGGGTTGTTAAAGTAATCCAACCCACTCCTTGCCTGAAACTCCGAGTCGAAAAGCGGAGATACCGGAATAGGATCCTTCAGTGCGTTGTGAACGTCGCGACCGGCACTGAGGTCAATCGTCGATGCAAAATCCGCGAGAGGATAAAGGATCCGACAATAGATGACCTGCAGGCGGCCCCCTTTAGGTACGGTCAATTCGTGTTTAATGGGCACAATTTTCTCATAGTCGAGGCTGGCTCCCATCACGCCGAAGTAGATCTTGGGTTCAGCTCCTGTTGTATCGATCAACACGTCGTGTGAAGTAAAGCCAATATTTATGACACCTTGATAATTAAGGATCTTGAGCGTCATTTCGTCCAGGCTGCATTTGTCTCCGAGGTCTGTGATCTTAAATCTTGCGTACATTCCAAAAAGAGAGCCATACACTTGTGTTGCGTATACAAATTGAAAGACAGGATCTTCTTCTGTTCCAGGATTGGTAAGTTCAAAGGACGCAATAAGGTTGGGTTCAGCGCGGGAAATTGAATTCATGGTTAGTGGATTGTTGGTCTACGGCAAGTTATGAAACGGCCCAACGCTCCGATATACCCATTCGTGGGTATGGGGACGTTCAAGGGGCGACTATCGCAGAATAGTGAACACTGCCTCCAACTGTCCAGCGAGGCCGGGTTAGTGAAGTCTTAATGACAACGCAATGAGCCGCAGCTGATACCAAGGTGTGTTGATGAAAAAGCTAAACCTCTTTTTTGTCATCGAAGGGGTAAAGGCAACGTACAACGCGTTGCGAGGCACCGAATAGGACGATAACCGAAACTTATTTATCAAGAGCGTTGTGCATCTGTTAGGTCTCCCTGTATTTTCTTAGAGGAAATATCCGGCGTGTGTCACCTGGCTGACATCGGGCCAAATTTTGGAGCGTGATAAAATTGTACCTTGCAGGAATAAGCACGACATGGCGTACGTAAATATCAATCGCAATTTACGAAGAACACCGGCAAGCTTTGACCCAACGGCTGTGCCCGACAACGAGGTCGAACGTTTAAAAGCACTACGGAAATTTAAAATCTTTGATACTCCCTCGGAAGAGATCTTTAGCGCGTATACAGAATTGGCCGCACTGACATTTCGCACACCCATCGGCCTTATGTCGTTTGTCGATGAGGATACTGTCCATTACAAGCAAGCTTATGGAGTTGAACGCACCGGGCAGTTGGTCCCACGGAAGAATAGTCCCTGCTCCATTGCGATCATGAGCAAGGAAGTAGTGTTGTTTCGCTATGCGCTAACGGATCCATGCGTGCTGGCCGATGAAAAAAATCTCTCAGAGGCGGGATATAAGTTTTATGCGGGTGCTCCGTTGACCACCAGTGATGGCTTTAATATTGGTATGCTGGCCGTCGTAGACAGGGTTCCAAGAACTTATAGTGAAGAGGAACTGGATCGCCTTAAACAGCTCGCCTCGGAGACCATGATGGAAATTCAACTCCGGTTGGATTCCAGAGACAGATCCTCATTACTATCACTTAATCAACGTTTGAAGGCGCTGCACGCCAGAGTCGAGTCATTGCGTTGATGACTTGCATGCAAAAACTCACCATCACCAGGTCAACGGCCGGGCCAGCGGTTAGCGGACCACATCCCGCAGTCCGCTTCGTGTGAAAACCATTTGCAACCGTACTGCTTCGCCTCAATACATAGTGCACCTAACGGTCCGGCTACATTATTTCTGACCGGGAAGTTTACCTTGCGTCAACAACCTGATTTTGTACACTCCCGATGATGCGGTAATAAACATCGTGTGTCCGTCTTCTCCCCAGGCCATATTCGCAGCATGCTCAGGCGTGCGTATCCGCCCCAAATATCTTCCGGCCTCTGAGATGACCCAAATACCGTCGGGGCCTGAACAAAATACATTTCCCTCGCGGTCGACCTTCAATCCGTCCAATGCATCTTCACCATCCGTTGTATTCATATCGAAGAATACCTTTCCATTGGTCAGACTGCCGTCCTTTGCAACGTCATAACGCATGATCACTTTGGTGTTGTGGATATCGGTAATGTCCCAGTTGCTGATATATAAATATTTTTCATCGGGCGAAAAAGCAATTCCATTGGGTCCTTTGAGATCGGTTGTTAATAATTTTACCTGGTTGTTCACAACGGCGTAGACACCCGAAAACGGCGTTTGTTTTCGTGGATCGTTAAATGCCATTGGCAAACCATAAGGCGGATCGGTAAAAAACAGGACACCGTCACTTCGG
>DASVBA010000412.1:0-2821 GCA_036376095.1 Chryseolinea sp. | reverse complement strand
TGCTGATTTATAATTTCAACCTCGTCGAGGTTTGTGACACGCAGTATGATGTAACCGTTGATATCGCTGATCAAGCCAAGGTAAAATCCTGAAATACCCACAGTAATTTTACGGTTGCTTTTGCTGAACAGGAATGTCTTTCTTTCCTCGAAATAACCCTGCGAAAGGTCGCTTTTCATACTTGAAACCAGGTCATAGTCTCCGGTCAGGTAATTGAGACTTTTGTATCTGATCTCCTCGACGCTAAACTCCAGAAATTCGAGAACGTTCTGGCTGATTACAACAATATTAAAATGCTGATCAACCACCATTGAATCAACAAAGATGGATGGAAGTTTTTGGCGAATAGATTCATCTGATATTTGAATACCTGAACTATCTTCTGCTGATCTCATATGTTCCAATCAAATCGTGTGCAATCGTTAAGCAGGGTATTCTTTTTAAGGCTTGGGGAACGGGACTGCAATACTATCGATGGGTCGGTCAAAACCCGACCCTGGATGAGCAACCGGCGGGTTTGACTGAGTAAGTGTTCAGAAGGGTCGTGGTCCACAATCTTTTGGGCCACATTCATTGGCAGCTGGCGGATAGCTAGTTCGAAGGCAAAAAATAGACTTACCGGCCTGCCGTATCAAACGATGCCCAGGCTGCCCGTAAGTCATAAAGCTGTGGTTTGGCTCCAAAGCGAGAGCATAAGCTTGCTTGCGTTTTATGACAACTCAGTCTAAAAATGAAAAAATACTTAAGTGTTGTCTATCGCCGGCCTGCAGAGCGTATTGCTTCGGCGGGAGTGTTGAATGTCTGGGTCTAGATTTTTGCACCAATGCGGGACAAGAATCCTTCTTTCTTGCGTTTTGATACGTCAAGTGATTTGTCGTTGTTCATGATAACATAACCACCTTCACCGCGCACGTATTTTTTTATTTCGTTGAGATTGATCAGATAAGAATGGTGTATACGGTAAAAATTTTGTTCAGTCAGCATGTCTTCATACTCCTTTAGGGTCCGGCTTACCACATACTTTCGATTGTCGGTAAGAAAGATCTCCGTGTAGTTGCTTGAAGCTTCACAATAAAGTATCTCGCTGACCTTCACAAATACCAAACCGTCGGCGGTTGGTAAAGCAAGCTTGTAGTTATCGGACGTGCCCGCCCTGAGATTCTGCAGCAATTGCTGGAGTCTGTCCCCTATTACCTGACCCTGTCTCTTCTCTACTTTTGTCAAAGACAGCTTCAATTCTTCTATATCAATGGGCTTGAGGAGGTAATCTATTGCCGAATACTTGAATGCTTTGATGGCATACTCAGAAAATGCCGTAGTGAAAATCACTTCAAAATCAACGTTTTTTAGTTGGCTCAACAGATCAAATCCTGTTTCACGCTGAAGCTGAATGTCGAGGAATACAACGTCGGGTTTGTGAACTTCTATAGCTTCGATTGCCTCTTTGACGTTTTGGCACAATGCCTTTACTGTTACTCCTTCACAAAAATCCTCAATCAGAATTTTCAGACTTTCCCGGCTTTTCAGTTCATCGTCTACTATGATACAATTTAACATAGGGGCATAAACAAGCGTATAAATTAACGTTCTTCCCGCGATGAATCAAATGGTTCAGATAGTTTTCGAACATTGTTAACATAAACGATGTACGTAGTCGTCCTATCGTTTGATCTGATCGCCATCAAATAACTTCATAATTCCCATTTCCAGGTTCGAAATTCACTGGGAATAGCAGTAATGTAAGGTTGTCTGACCCTTGGCTGGCTGGGTAAAATGTCAATTTGTTTATTTTGCATCCGAACCCTTTTTTTACCGTGCTGGCCCAAACGACCGTGACTATATCGAGGATAATCTGTCTTTTCTTGCTCAATCTTGGCCTGCACGAAATTGTCCGGGGGCAATCAAGCATCACGGATAGCCTTCAACATGCACTTCAGAATGTTAGCGATGACAAAGACCGGGTAGCAATCACGCTTAGACTCGCCGAACAATTAGCCACGCGTAACCCATTCCTTGCGCTGGAATACACGAGCGAATCTCTGAAACTGGCAGCGCGATTAAAATCAGACTCCTTGCTGGTGCAAGCGAACCTGCACCAGGCAAACGCCTATCTGCATCTGGGGAACTATGCGCGTGCCTTGCAATTCTATCAAGCAGCCATCCAGGGAGCGCAAAAACTCTCGGACTCACTAAGGCTTTCGGCTTCACAGGGTAACGTGGGGATCATTCATTATTACCAACACAACTATGAAGGCGCATTGAATCAATATTTGAAAGCATTGAACGAATTTCCGTCCATCAAAGCTGGCGACAAAAAGGCAAAGATCCGGAAAGCTAATCTTCTCAGTAACATTGGGGTTGTTTATGATGAGACGAAAAGGTACGAGGAGGCCGGACGCTATTACGATGAGGCTTTATTGCTGGCCCGCGACGCCAACGATCCTGAAGTCATTGCCAACATTCTTAACAACCAGGGTACACTCTTTAAAGACCTTGGCAACAATGATCTCGCCTTTAAACGTTATCGCGAGGCACTGGAGCTGCGCAAAAATCAGAATAACAAATTCGGATTAGCACGGTCTTATCACAATATCGGACAGTTTTACTTTAAAGAACTAAAGAACTTCGACTCCTCTGAATATTATCTTAAAAAGGCGATTGTTTACGGTGAAGAAATCGGATTGTGGGAAACTGTAGAGTCTTCATCAGAACTCCTGACCATTGCCTACAAAGAAAGGGGCGCATACAAAGAAGCATTAGCAGCTTTGGAGCTCAACAGGCGTGTCAAAGACAGTTTGTTCAATGAAGAAAGCACCAGGAA
>DASVBA010000403.1:0-3775 GCA_036376095.1 Chryseolinea sp. | reverse complement strand
TGAGCATACTTGTCGATCAATGGACCACCGGGGTAAGGAAGTCCCATTACTTTGGCGGCCTTGTCAAATGCTTCGCCGACTGCATCATCCTGCGTTTGTCCAATTACCTCCATGTCAAGATGGTCGCGGACCAAAACTATTTGCGTATGACCACCACTAACAGTGAGGCACAAAAACGGGAAGTTTGGCTTGGGATCGTCGATAAAATGAGCGATCACATGGGCCTGCATGTGATTTACTTCAATTAACGGAATGTTTAGGCCTATCGATAATCCCTTTGCAAACGATACACCCACCAACAGCGAGCCCATCAGACCAGGGCCACGTGTGAACGCAACAGCAGTTAAATCCGTTTTTAATACGCCGGCACTTTGAAGCGCTTCATTGACAACAACGACAATATTCTGTTGATGTGCACGTGAAGCCAGTTCAGGGACCACGCCACCGTATTTTTGGTGAACGCTCTGTGTAGCGATAATATTATTAAGTACCTTGCCGTTTACAATTACGGAAGCTGATGTCTCATCGCACGAGGATTCAATGGCAAGAATGACGGAACGCATCTGTTAGCAAATGAACTTGCAAGTTATTAAAAATAGGATAGCTAAAATATTGGCGTATACCGTCACGGCCATACTTTTTTTCTTTATTTCGGCATTTCTAGTTCTTCAGATTCCTCCTGTTCAAAGTTACTTCATCACCAAGTTCCTGAAAAATTTTACGACCGTAACGGGGTTTAGAACCACTATTGAAGGATTCCGCATGTTATGGTTCGACCGGCTTGAACTTGAACGCGTCGCCGTTATTGACCCGGAAGGAAATAAAATGATTTCGGCCCGGACCATTCTCATCAACTTTAAACTTTCGCAGCTGTTTGAAAAAAAGAACATTAATATTGATGGGGTTTACCTCGATAGCGCCCATGTATTGCTCACTAAGGTGAACGAAATTGACTCGTTGCGCGACCTTAACATCAATGTGTTCATTGCAAATATAAACGCTCACTATGGCGGCACTTCCGGCGGAGGTGGCAGTCCACCAAAAATCAATATCGGCGAAGCCTTCATTAACAAGAGTCAGTTTACTTATATCAATCAGGATCGGGACACTGTTCCGAAAGGATTCGATTATAATCATTTTTCTCTCAGTGTCGACGAAGGTCAGTTGAACAGCTTCGTCATGCTCGGCGACACTACTGAATTTAACCTGCGAACACTCATTGCAGAAGATATCAAAACCAAGTTCAGGGTAAATCAGCTATCAACTTTTTTCCGGCTCTGTCAAACTTCTATGGAATTCGTTGGGCTGGATCTTCATGCCGGTCAAAGTGTGATCACTGATACGGTGCTTTTCAGTTTCCAGGGACTAAGAGCTCTGAACGAGTTCGTAGATAACGTTCGCATACACGCAAATCTCGTCAACACTACAATCTATCCAAAGGATCTGGAATTCTTTGCCCCTGGTGTCGAACGCGTAGAGCAGCCGCTAGCCCTTCAGGGAGTATTCAACGGCCGCATTAACAAGTTCAAATTCACCAAAATGAAAGTTGATGTAGGCAAGACCCACCTGACAGGCTCCATCGATATGGATGGTCTTCCAAACATCAATGAAACCTTCATGATCATTGACCTGAGAAAATCGCAGGTGGATCCGAATGACCTCGCTTTCCTTTTCAACGACAATACATTGAAAAGACTTTTACCTATGGGACGAATGGAATTAGACGGGCAGTTCCTGGGTTATCCCAATGACTTTGTGGCCAACGGAAAATTCTCCGGTGCTCTTGGTGAAATCACATCGGACATAAACTTTAAAGTAAATGAAAAGGATATTGATCGTTCGATGTATAGCGGCCACCTTTCACTCAGCAATTTTGATCTAGGAAGATACCTTAACGATTCAATTACATTCCAGACCGTTAACATGGACGGACAAGTGATCGGTTCCGGCCTCACGCAGAACACGGCTGACTTCAGATTGGATGGTCAGGTATATTCGGTCGGCATTAAAGGTTACAACTACAGGAATATCGTTACCAATGCCCGACTAACCTCGGAGCAATTTAACGGGATGATCGACATCGATGATCCAAACCTGCAGATCAAGGCCCGGGGTTCCATCGACCTGCGAGAAGGTAAGAACCTGGTCAATATTGAAGCACAGCTCGACACGGCCAATTTTCATCGGCTGAACCTTTCAAGGGACAGTCTCTTCGTTCATGCAGATTTTGTAGCCAATATAAGAGGGCTTAGCCTGGACTCACTGGAAGGAACTGCGGATTTCCAAAACTTTCAAATCAACTACATAAAAGAGTCGCTTCACCTGGACACTATTCACCTGTATGCCGAGCGGCACGGCAACGAACGTATAGTCGTGCTTGAAACTCCGTTGGCTGATGCAAAAATATCCGGTGTCTATTTATTAACCGATTTGTACAAGAATATTCGCACATTGTCTCAGGAGATCTCCCTGAACATCAAGAACAACGAAGTAGCTACGACAAATTATTACAAGACTAAGACCTATCGGCCTCAGCCCTATCAGGCGAACATAAACATCAAATTAAAAGACATCAAACCGATCTCTACATTGCTTGGCGTAGATCTGAGTCTTTCGCGCAATACAATCATTGAAGGTAGTTTCACCAGCGGCTACACAACCATTCTTCAGGTGTTTACACATTTTGACTCGCTGAAGTACAATAACAATTTGATGTTGAACACCGACGTAGATCTGACTGCGTCTAAGATAGCGGACAGCACCAGCGTACTGGCGATGGCGTCAATAACTTCGGAACGTCAATCCTTTGGACGGACCCTTAAAACCAGCAATCTGTTGGCGGAGGCAATTTGGAACAAAAGCCACATCGATTTTGGACTGGATGCCGATCAGGTAGCACAGACCAATAACATACGGTTAAAGGGGGGAGTTGATTTCTCAAAGGACAGCACCACCATTACCATGGCGCCGTCAGCTCTCAAGCTACTTGAGCGAGAATGGAGTTTTGCAAGCGACAATTTTACTTCAATACGTGACAAAGAATGGAGATTCCACAACTTGGCGTTGATCAACAATGAACAATCTGTCGGGCTGGACGGTCAGCTGTCTCAGGATCCCGCGAAGATATTGACTATGGATATCAGTAACCTCGACCTTTCATTGCTCAATGTCATTACAGGAAAGAAGTTCACGGGCATAATGGATGCAAACCTTAAGCTGAGCAATTACTATAAAGATCCATCGCTTCAGAACGACATTACCATCAATGCACTTACTATTAATGATTTCCTTATCGGTGATGTGAGCGGCAAGAACCAATGGGATACGTTAAATAATAAGTTTGGCATAAATATTTTCATTGACCGCATGCAGGAACGGATCGTTAATCTCACGGGCGAATACGACCCTTCAGACAAGAAATCGCCGTTGAACGTTGTTGCAAATCTTGAGAAGGCAAACTTAAAAATAATTGAACCTTTTATCGACGACATCTTCAGTAACATTGGCGGAACGATATCAGGCGAATTTGACATCACAGGACAATTATCTTCTCCCCAGATCCGTGGCGAAGGGACCACGAGCGAAGCACAGATCATGATCAACTACATCAAGACCATGTATCGGATAACGGGCAAGGTCGGGCTTACACCAAATTCGATCTATTTTAAGGACATCGAGCTGACGGATACGTTCAAGAACAAAGGAAAACTAAACGGTGCATTGACGCATACGGACTTTCGCTCCATGGCTATCAACCTCGAGGGCAGTTTCAGGA
>DASVBA010000397.1:0-4338 GCA_036376095.1 Chryseolinea sp. | reverse complement strand
TGAACCGGCGTAATGTACTCAAGACTGCAACTGCGACAGCTGGATTATCCATGATCGGACCCCTTGCATTCAGCAAGAGCACAAAGAAAAACACGGAGAAGTTCCGGTTATCCCTTAACACCAGCACCATCATGGGACAGAAGTTAGGCGTTGAAAAGTATATTGACATCGGTGCGCGTGCGGGTTATGATTGCATTGAGCTCTGGGTTGGCGATATCAAAGAATATTTAAGCAAAGGAGGCACATTAAAGGCATTGAAGAAGCTGCTGGATGACAGCAAACTTCCTGTCGTGGATGCCATCGGCTTTGCGCCGTGGATGGTCGATGATGAAGAGCAACGCAAGGCTGGATTCAAGCAGATGGAAGAAGAAATGGAAATGTTGGCGGCGCTGGGGTGCCCTAGAATAGCTGCGCCATCCGCGGGTGTAAAGCCAACGGATACGCTGGACATGTTTAAGGTTGGCGAACGTTTTGCTGCCCTTGTCGCGCTCGGCCGTAAAACAGGAGTCACCCCTCTTCTCGAATTCTGGGGTGCGTCGCGGTTTTTCCATTTAGGGCAGGTACTTATGGCCGCTGCTGTTGCCAATGATCCTGGCGTCCGGATACTTGCGGACGTTTATCACCTTCATCGTGGCGGCTCAGGATTTGAAGGTCTCAAAATGATCGATGGAAGTCTCGTTGAAATATTCCATATGAATGACTATCCCGATACAATCCCCCGTGAAAAACTCGAGGACAAGGATCGCATCTATCCCGGCGACGGAGTTGCACCCCTAAAACAGGTCCTCACCGATCTCAAAAATATGAAGGGACAAAAAATTCTTTCGCTTGAGTTATTCAACCGCGAATATTGGGCACAAGATCCTCTCCAAGTCGCTAAAACGGGTCTGGAAAAAATGAAAAAGGTAGTTGCTGAAATTGCTTAGCAGCGATATTTCAGTTCTTCTTCTTGGCTTTCACGGCTGTCGCAGACGGAGCTTCGGGCACCGCCTCAAGTATAAATGCAACGTCCTGGCCTACATAGTTAGCGTGGCCGCCCTTTGTTTTAAGTGAAGGAATTGAAAACGAAATAGTGTTCTCGCTTGCCAGTATTTCGTTTTCGCTGATGAACTCCCCTCTCCATGTATGATATAATCTCAGCTTGTATTTTCCATTCTTTGCCGCGGTGATCTTTACAACGTCACCGGCGACATCCGTTTTTGGATTAACGACCCAGCCATAGATCAGCTTGTCGCTTTGCATGGCAAACCCGTCGCCATCAGCGATGCTTACATTGATACGTGAAAGGTTGGAAAGCCTGGAAAATGGAATGTTATCGCTAAACCTTCGTATACTCAACAGCTGATTCGATACTATAACATCATTCATCCGACCACTGAACGCCCACCAGAATGGCGTCATCGACGCACCGGTTGCCAGTGAAACCCAAAGGACATTATGGTGCATAGCAAGATACCCAGGCATGCCAGGCTCATAGTAGGTGTGATCCCATCCCGTTTCACCGATGATCACCGGCTTGCCATAACCATCCCACAACTTCTTTACCTGATCGGCATAATTGTTATAACTGTAACGCAAGGGGTGAATATCTGCGGAATCCAACGTTCCTGCTTTCGTTATAGGGAAGCCCTGAGCCTCATAGATCTCCCGTGCAGCGATGTCTGTTGCCTGGTATCCCTCGTGAAAAAATTCCTTAATTCCTCCGCTGCGTGTGCCCGTAGTCGGGTGGTTGTAAGGATCGTGAGCCTTGAAAAAGTCGTGCACTTTTTTTGTCCACTGACCAGCCATCACGCTATCACCGGATACCCAGCCATCTGTTCCATTGATCTCATCCACAATAAACCAGATTGCAAGAGATCGACTGTATCCCCAACGCGCGATGAAATAGCGGTACAACTTTTCCTGATATTTCCACGCTTCAGGGCTCCTGTAAAAATCCTTGGACGCTGTGATATGCTGATAGGGATTGGTATGCCACCGGATATTGAATCCTCCCCAAACCGTTTCGGATAAAAATGAATGAAACCAAAGATTAAGGCTGATCAGGATCTCACGTTCTTCACACAACTCGAACATCTCATCGATCCGCATACATATATCCTGATCGTATCTTCCCACTCCACTTCCCATCGTTTCCAGCGGTGTAATAAAGTTGCTGATAAAGTTTACGCCTTTATTTTTCAGATCGTCCAGATTTTCCTTTGTCACGCGTCCATTATACCAGAGTCCGACACCGTAAAAAGGCGAACCATTCTTGTATTCGAGATACCGTTTATTCGACGCAATCCTTAACGGTCCCTTATACTTTGACGGGACTACCTTAAATGATCTTTCTTCACTAGTGCCTTTCCCGGACCTGTCACGAATCGTCACCTGATATTTCCAATTCCCTAATTCGTCGGGTGAAAATCTTACCTTCCACATCGTACCAAGCGTATATTGATAGAAGCCCGGGATATTCCATTTTTTGCCCGACGGGGAAGTGAACGTTACCACGATATCGATATCGTCAGGATCAAAGGGATTAAGGAAGTGGGCTCTGATCGTTAGCCTGGCTTCGAACTTATCGTATAGCCCAACGGAGTCAACGTTCTGAAAAACGTTAAGGACCTTAGGACCTCCTGTCGCGTCCGCCGGCACCTGCGCAAAAACAAATTTCGCGGAGGCAAAAAGGAATACGCAGCATGATAACAATGCTTTTGTCATAGGTGAGGTGTAACAATTGAAGGTAGCGCACGACAATATCAAACAAAAATATCTTTACATCAGCGGCAAGGAAGAACGTCCGCGTTCCGAAATACCTGGTGTGACATTAATGCGGTTTTGCCGAAAGGGTGCAAACAACTAATTCACCCCGAACCTGTATCTTTGTCACCAAATGAATCGCTATCCATTGTATGCTTTCTTCATACGCAGGTGAATTTAGAGATTTGAGCAACAGACACAATTGAATTTTTTTAACAGGACTAATAACATTGGTTTCAGAAGGGTATTCGGGCAGGATTGAAACGGAGTCGAAGGAGAGAGAACGATTTTTTCTCAGTGTATTCTTTTTTCTTTCCGGGGTTTGTTTTGCAACCTGGGCATCGAGGATCCCTACTATAAAAACAGATTTCGGTTACAATGAAGCGGAACTCGGGACGATACTGTTGTGTATGCCCATCAGTTCGCTCTTAGGTCTGCCACTCTCCGGGTGGCTGATTTCAAAGTATGACAGCCGGAAACCGATGACCATCGCCTTCATTCTACTGGGGATATCATTATCGCTGATCGGCTTTGCGACCAGCACATTCACACTGGTAGCCTCGATCTGCCTTTTTTCGTTCAGTATGCGCATCATGAGCATATCCATTAACACTCAGGCTATAGCACTTCAGAAAAAGTTTGAAAAAAAGATCAATGGCTCATTTCATGGACTGTGGAGCACAGGAGGAATTGCAGGAGTGGGGTTATCAACGTTTCTCGTGGCTATTAAAGTGTCAATGGAAATTCATCTTCTCGTGGTAGCTATATTGACACTTATTACAACGTTGTACTCCTACCGGTTTCTTTTGAGGAACGACCGTGCATTGTCTCCTAATAAGCCCGGGCTGAAGAAACCTGATCCCTATATTGTTTACCTTGGTCTGCTTGTCTTCTTTGCTGCGATCTGTGAAGGCGGGATGTTCGACTGGAGCGGCGTCTATTTCCGTGAGGTCGTGAATGTAGATCTGTTCACACTTGGCTATCTCATCTTTATGATCTTTATGGCGTTGTCTCGTTTTGCCTCCGATCGATTGATTGAAGAGTTCGGTATGCCGAAGACGTACATCGGAAGCGCATTACTTGTCTTTATAGGAATAGCGTTAGCCGTGGCTTTTCCTTACTTCTGGCCGTCGATGGTCGGATTTTGTCTCGTCGGATTTGGCACAGCATCGATTATTCCCATGACTTTCCTGCTGGCGGGCGCATCGCGCAAATATTCACCAGGAATCGCTATTTCCATTATTGCAACGTATAGTATTGTAGGAATGCTGATCGGACCACCTATGATCGGCTACATTGCTCACGCATTTAGTCTCAGAGTTTCTTTTATTGCGTTTGCTTTTGCAGGCCTGATGATCATACCTGTATCTCAGCTCTTTTTCAGACACCAGAGATCTCTGAATGATCATTAGACAAATATTTCACCGATCAGGTATTCTTTTCCTTTTCCGCTGATCTCCACTCTTTCATTCAGAAATCTGCATTTAAGATGACCGACGCGCTGAGACAACTGCATGGCAGTAAGTTCGGTTTTGCCAAGCCGTTTCGACCAATACGGTGTAAGCGTCGTATGAGCTGATCCGGTGACAGGAT
>DASVBA010000392.1:0-6746 GCA_036376095.1 Chryseolinea sp. | reverse complement strand
CTCCTGTTACACTCAGTACAAGCAGCTATTGAAAGCGGTGCGAAGAGCGTCAATGTCATTCTTGGCGCCAATGAACTTGCCCATCGGGAGATTATCCGAAATCAGCCTGTAAGCGTACTCTCAAATCATTACTGGAAAAGCGGAATGGGTAGCTCTATCAAAACCGGGCTTAATCACATTGTCAGAAAATATTCCGATACCGAAGCGGTGATCATCATGGTTTGCGATCAGCCGGCCATAACTGCGGTGCACCTGCGCAACATGATGTTAAAGTTTAAGTCATCTAATAGCCCGATCGTTGCGTCAGCCTATTCGGGAACGGCTGGCGTGCCGGCATTATTTGCCAGATCTTTTTTTTCTAATATCCTGATGTTGAAAGACGAGCAGGGGGCCAAGAAATTAATTGAACAGTTTCCCGATCAAGTCCAGAGAGTCGAATTTCCGAAAGGACACATTGATCTCGATACTAGTGAGGACTATCAAAAATACATCAGTGAAAAATGACGGAGCTTACCAAAGCTGTTCTGCCTCATTGATTTTTTTGCTATTTCCATAAAACGTGATCGGCTACCATTTGTGGATTTTTTGTTCCGTCTTTAAGATCAAACCTAAACAATTGGCTATACTTCATTATATTATTAATCGGGGTAAGGAATCCAGTGTAGGGTATAACGTCGATCAATTTGTAATTTCTAGATTTACCAACACAGTACAATGCGAGTTCTGATTGTAGAAGACGAACAGGGAGTATCTTCATTTATCAGGAAAGGATTTGAAGAAAATGGCATCCAGGTTACTCAGGCATTTGACGGGATAACCGGTCTAAAGACGGCGTTGCGAAATAAATACGACGTCGTTATTCTTGACATTATAATGCCTGAAATGAACGGCCTTGAAGTATGTAGCAGACTGAGGGAGGAATATGGCAGCGAGATCTCTATCATGATGTTAACTGCAGCCGGAACTACCCAGGATATTGTGGAGGGCCTTAATATTGGTGCGGATGACTACCTCATCAAGCCTTTCAAATTCAGAGAACTCCTGGCGAGGGTTCAGGCCCTTGCCAGGAGAAAGACGCAAGCCCCTCGAATACTTTGCGCCAGCGACATTAGACTGAATACGGACACAAAGGAAGTGAGACGACAGGAAAGCCTTATCTCTCTTACAGCAAGAGAATTCCGTCTCTTAGAATATCTCCTCCAAAATAAGAACAGAGTTGTTTCTAGAATAGACATCCTTGAGAACGTCTGGGATGTAAATCACGACCTGGGGACTAACGTGGTCGAGGTATATATCAACTATCTTCGAAAAAAAATTGATCATGCATTTGACAATCCTTTGATAAAAACGGTGGTCGGAATGGGTTATACTATTAAGGATAACCATGAAAATCAGAAATAGACTCACATTATCTTTTAGCCTTTTGGTCATAGGCATTTTTCTGGTGTTCTCGTGCACCGTTTACTTCTTTACATCGAAGTACCGGAAAAGTGAATTCAACAACAGGATTAAGCAGCGAATCGAGATAACGGAGAAAATATTCCTTGAAAAAGCAAATTCACCAGATGATTTTAACAAGATCCAGGAACAATTTCTCAATAAACTTCCTGAGGAAACAGAGGAGGTAGTGCAACTCCTTCCCGACTTCAGAGCTTCGCTGAAGATCCAGTATCCTGAGGAATTCATTACCGAACTGGTTTCTGGCGGGGAAGCATTCTTTGAGGAGGGAGAGAAGCAGGGCGGCGGAAAGGTATTTCATGTAAATGGTCACGATTTTCTGGTGTTGCTTACAGCCGTCGATGATGTAGGAGTCAGAATGATAGATCACCTGATCACTGTAATTGTCATCGTTATGGCGACGTGTATAATCGCAATTATCTTGTTGGGGCATTACATTTCGGGGACGTTGATAAACCCAATTCTATCCAAGATCCATCAGGCCAACTCCATTAGCGCCAACAACCTTCACGAACGATTAGATGTTGCGAATCTTACTGATGAGATGGGCGAGCTCGCAGTCGCCTTCAATAGTCTGCTCGACCGGGTAGAACATGCATTCTATACACAAAAACTCTTTATCGACAACGCATCTCACGAAATACGTAATCCTCTTACAGCGATCATGGGTCAGGCCGAATTTGCGTTAGAAAAGCCCCGGTCATCAGAAGAGTATGTGGACTCCTTAAAGTCCGTGTCACTAGAGGCTGATCGACTTAATGTTCTTGTGAATGACCTGCTTCAGCTGGCGGGTATTACTCACAAGGATGTTACATTCCACAGGGAACTGATTTCGGTTTATGACCTGCTAAGCGGTGCAAAAGACAAACTTGATGCTCAATACCCGGACAACAAGGTTGAGCTTGAATCTGCAGAGAGGGTGCGGACATGCCGACTCTACATCGAAGGTAACAGGCATTTACTGACAACAGCCTTCTTCAACCTCATGGACAATGCAACAAAGTATTCATCCTTTAAGCCGGTAAGGGTCGTAATGGAGCCAACGCCAGATGGGAGCGTTGAAATCAGTATTCACGACAATGGCATTGGGATCCCCGAAAGTGATCTAAAAAACATCACTCAACCCTTTCACCGTGCTTCAAATGTGCGGCAGATCAAAGGCACAGGAATCGGAATACCATTAACACTTAAGATCATTGAGTTGCATGGTGGAAAACTCCAGGTAAACTCTAAGCTACGCGCCGGCACGGTTGCCCGGGTGAGCTTGCCCATTGCTCGCGAAGAAGTTCTAATCTGATTCTAATCTGACTCTAATCTCGGTCTAAGGCGCATTTGCTATTCTTGTTCGTCACCAAAAAACAGAACAGATGGGCCTGGACCGCAAATGGTCACTGTTTACCAACATTAAACAGGACTTACCAGCAAGTATTGTTGTATTCTTTGTTGCTGTCCCACTTTGTCTTGGAATTGCATTGGCAAGTGGCGCTCCTCTTTTCTCAGGGATCATCGCCGGAATAGTTGGAGGTATAGTGATAGGTTCCATCAGTAATTCCTCCCTTGGTGTCAGCGGGCCCGCTGCGGGATTGGCGGTTATCGTCCTGAGTTCTATCTCCACCATTGGATCTTTCGAAGGCTTTCTGGTCGCTGTGGTTCTGGCAGGCATGTTTCAAATTGTATTGGGAGCATTGCGGGCAGGGATAATCGGATATTACTTTCCCTCCGCCGTAATCAAAGGCATGCTTTCTGCCATTGGGATTATCATCATTATAAAACAAATACCTCATGCCATTGGATATGATGCGGACTACGAAGGTGATCTCTCTTTTCTGCAAGCTGACGGTGAGAACACCTTTTCAGAGCTGATAAAGATGATTGACTCGGTATCTCCAGGAGCCATTGTTGTCTGTTTGTTGGCAATGTCAATTATGTTTTTGTGGGAAGTTGATGGAATAAAAAAGAATCGAATTCTGAAATTTGTACAGGGTCCCCTTGTTGCAGTCATAGTTGGAATAATTTATCAGCTGACGACCACAGCATATTTTCCTGCACTTTCAATAGGCGAAAGTCACCTGGTAAACGTTCCGGTAGCCAATGACATCGTAGGTTTTTTTGGTCAATTTACTCTTCCGGATTTCAGCTATGCAGCCAAGTCAATTACCTGGGTTACTGCTTTGACAATTGCCATTGTTGCCAGCGTTGAGACTTTGCTATCGGTTGAAGCAACTGATAAATTGGATCCTCACCGCAGATCCACCAACAACAACAGAGAGCTTATCGCCCAAGGCACCGGAAACATCATTTCAGGATTGATCGGTGGATTGCCGACTACACAGGTGATACTTCGAAGTTCAGCAAATATTCAATCGGGAGGACAAACAAAATTGTCAACGATATTGCATGGGTTCCTTTTACTCATTTGCGTTGCAACAATCCCATCTATTCTTAATCTGGTTCCGTTGGCAGTGTTGGCAGCAATCCTATTCATAGTTGGTTACAAACTGGCCAAACCCGCCACCTTTGTTGAAATGTACCGTTTGGGCTGGAGCCAGTTCTTGCCATTTATGGCCACTATAATCGGCGTGGTCTTTTCGGACCTCCTTAAAGGCATTGGGATGGGCATGGCAGTCGCTGTGGTCATTCTGCTCCGGAAGAGCTTCAAGAACTCACACATTCTTCATGTCCTTGATGACAAGGACGGCAAAAAGCATGTTAAAATTACGCTTGCCGAAGAAGTGTATTTCTTGAATAAAGGCGCTATTGCCAACGAATTAAAAAAGCTTCCACCTGGAAGTACAATCACCATTGACATAAGTCGAAGCGTTAGCATTGATTACGATGTTCACGAGGTAATCAGTGATTTCAGGAAAACCGCGAAAGCAAAAGACATACAGGTTCTTATTGAACGAGACTCAGGGTCAATACCCGGTAACGTTAATCCCCGCTCCGTCAAGAATGATCTCATTAATGTGTAGGATATGAGACTCCCCAGCGTAACGATCAAGGATACAATCTTAGC
The DNA here is from genome assembly GCA_036376095.1 of Chryseolinea sp. GTDB lineage: Bacteria > Bacteroidota > Bacteroidia > Cytophagales > Cyclobacteriaceae > Chryseolinea. The sequence goes on along the minus strand of DASVBA010000392.1, from coordinate 2,272 downwards.
TAAATTCACGAAGTCAAAGCCCGACGAAATTCGCTCGGGGATCCTTGTTCCGGTTAACTCATCCGCCAACGCATTCAATTCGCTTGAATACGCCCTAAAACTTGCCAAGATTTTAAATAACACGATCCATCTATTCTATGTCATCGATGTTAAAGTCGATGAACTTTCCGAATCAACGATTTTGGCGCACGGAATTCTAGAACGTACCTATCGCAAGGCTGAAGCTTGTGTTGAGTCCCTGAAGGAGATGATTGAAGAAAGTGGTGTCAAAGTATCAACGGCCGAATCAAAAATCGGAAATATTGCATCGTTGATTCATAGCCAAGTGGAATGTGTAAGACCCGGAATGGTTATTATCGGGAGAGACTGCTTTACACGTAACACGATCAACAGCCTGATCAATCAGTCTCCTTGTCCGGTAATTACTATACCAGCGTCTGTTAGCCCGCTGCTACCGTCATCTATTATTCTCACCAACGAACACAATGCTTTTTCCGAAAAATCACTAAATCCTTTATTCAAGATCATTCAGAGCACCACACGGGAACTGACCATTCTCGGCTTTCTAAAATTCAAAAAAACAAAGATTGAAAAAGTAGTTGTTCCGCACGCCGGCACGAACAACGTCCTATTAAACTATCAACAAATTGAGGACGTACCATCAGCGAATACGGTGCATGATTTCGTTCAGGCGAACGCCGTCGACCTGGTCTGTACCATCCACGAAAAACGATCCTTATTCAAAAGATTCTTTCGGCGCAGCTTTTCAACAGAGATTGTATTCGGCCTTGAAGTCCCTGTAATGACCATGCGCGAGTATTGATGCTCTGAAAAGAAAAAAGTCATCCCTCAGTGGAATGACTTTTCACAAAAATCGTTTTACTTGACTGCTACACCTTGATCTCCACATCAACGCCGCTGGGAAGTTCTAATTTCATCAGTGCGTCAACAGTCTTAGCGCTATTAGAATAAATATCTACGAGTCGCTTATATGTGCAAAGCTGGAATTGCTCACGTGCCTTTTTGTTAACGTGAGGTGAGCGAAGCACTGTGAACTTTTCTTTCTCAGTAGGGAGCGGAATGGGTCCGCTTACTACGGCACCAGTAGCCTTCACGGCTCTTACAATCTTTTCAGAAGACTTGTCCACAAGGTTGTGGTCGTAAGACTTTAGTTTTATTCTAATTTTTTGGTTCATAGTATTTTGTTAAGGAAATCGTCTAAATCCTTGTTATAAAAATTACTTTGCTAATGCTGCGCCTTTAACTTCTTCAATCACTTTCTCTGCGAGGTTCTTAGGGACCGGTGAATAGTGTGAGAATGTAAGCGAAGCAGATGCCCGACCTGATGTAATTGTTCTGAGGTCAGTCACATAACCGAATAACTCGGCCAATGGAACGTCAGCCTTAATGACCTGTGCACCAGAACGGGTATCCATACCTTTCATCACGCCGCGTCTGCGGTTAAGGTCGCCGGTTACTGATCCCGTGAACTCATCGGGTGAAAGAACTTCCACGCTCATAATTGGCTCGAGGAGTTGAGGAGCGCATTTTTTCGCCGCCTCTCTGAATCCTATCCTTGCTGCCAACTCAAACGAAAGTGAGTCAGAGTCAACATCATGGTAGGAGCCATGGAACAATCTTACCTTCATCGAATCGATCTGGTAACCTGCCAACGGTCCGTTTGTCATGGATTGCTCGAATCCCTTTTGAACAGCCGGGATAAATTCGCGTGGGATAACCCCACCAACAATATCATTAATAAACTCAAGTCCTGTTTTGCCATCTGCCTCGTCACGGGGACCGATCTCAAAGACGATATCGGCAAATTTACCGCGACCGCCAGTTTGTTTCTTGTACACCTCTTTGTGTTCGACAGATTTTGTCAACGCTTCCTTGTACGCAACCTGAGGGGCTCCCTGGTTGATCTCAACCTTGAATTCGCGCTTCAAGCGGTCAATTATAATTTCAAGGTGCAATTCACCCATACCACGCAGAATAGTCTGCCCGGTTTCCTGATCTGTATTTACGCGAAGTGTAGGATCTTCTTCAACCAGTTTGGCAATGGCCATACCCAGCTTATCAACATCCGCCTGTTTCTTCGGCTCAATGGCATAACCAATAACCGGCTCAGGGAACACCATAGACTCTAACACAACCTTGTGCTTTTCATCGCAGAGAGTGTCTCCGGTTTTGATATCCTTAAATCCAACCACAGCACCAATATCACCTGCAGAAAGTCTTTCGATCTGATTCTGCTTGTTGGCATGCATCT
>DASVBA010000387.1:0-2538 GCA_036376095.1 Chryseolinea sp. | reverse complement strand
AACTGCAGCGTTCCCATAACGGTTGCAAAAAGTGAAATGTTTTCGAAGAGCTTGTTTCGTTTCCTTTTTGCAAAGTCTTCAAACCTTTCGTCGGTAACGGCCTTTTCCACATCGTATATTTTATCGCGAAGATAGAAGGAGCCGGTTTTCCGGGGGAGGGCTAAAAATTGGGAAGAATACTCGTGTAAGTTCTTTGTGTAATTTTTACAAGTGAATGGGTCTGTTTGCGGTTGCTGCGAGACATGCCTCCTTTACCGCTTCCATGTATGTAGGATGTGCGTGCGACATTCTCGCAACATCTTCAGCCGATGCTCTGAATTCCATGGCAGTAACGCCAGCCGCAATCATGTCAGCGGCACGTGCTCCAATGATATGCACGCCAAGTATCTCATCAGTTTGTTTATCTGCCAATATTTTCACAAGTCCGTCGGTGTCCATGCTGGCACGCGCTCTGCCTAATGCTTTATATGGAAAATTTCCCACTTTGTAGCCCCTTCCCTGCTCTTTTAGCTGCTCTTCCGTGTATCCGACACTTGCAACTTCCGGCCAGGTATAAACCACACCGGGAATTAGTAAATAGTTAACGTGAGGTTTTTGTCCCGCGAATTGCTCAGCGACAAAGACACCTTCCTCCTCCGCTTTATGGGCAAGCATGGCACCGCGTACGACGTCTCCGATTGCATAGATGTTGTCAACCTTGGTCTTGAGGTGTTCGTCAACAGGTATTTGACCTTTTGCTGTTTCAACACCAATCTTATCTAACCCTAGCCCGTCCGTGTAAGGTCTCCGTCCAATACTCACCAAACAGTAATCACCTTTTAATTCGATGGAGTTTTTTCCGTCTTTAGTTTCCGCCTTAACAATGACCTCCTTGCCTTTGTTTTCAACGGCAGTGACCTTGTGGCCGAGATAAAAATCAATGCCTAACTTCTTCGTAACCTTCAGCAATTCTTTTCCCATCGTTCCATCCATTGTCGGTATCAGGCTGTCCAGGAACTCGACGACAGTAACCTTCGATCCGATCCTTGCGAACACTGAACCAAGCTCCATGCCGATAACTCCTCCTCCGATAACGATGAGATGTTTCGGCAACTCTTTCAATTCAAGTGCCTCAGTGCTGGATATGATCCGCTTCTTGTCGAATGGCGCAAATGGAAGAGGTGTTGGCTTGGAGCCGGTAGCAATGATCACCTTCTCTGTAGTGATAGTCTTTTCCTTCCCATCGCCCGAAGTTATTTTGATGGTATTCTTATCAACAAATGATCCAACCCCGGTATGAACATCTATTTTGTTTTTCTTCATGAGAAAAGCAATACCGTCTACGTTAGCTTTCACGACATCGCTTTTACGCTTGATCATTTGCTCAAGGTTTAGTTTGGGATCTGGAATGTCGATCCCATGCTCCTTAAAATGTTGCTTGGCGTTTATGAAATGCTCGGATGAGTCAAGCAGCGCTTTAGAAGGAATACACCCTACGTTGAGGCAGGTTCCACCGAGCGTATTGTACTTTTCCACAATTGCAGTTTTAAACCCGAGCTGTGCGCATCGAATTGCAGCTACATATCCACCAGGGCCGGAACCAATAACAGTGACGTTGTATTGCATGATAATTTTTTTTGTTCAAAAGAAGTATAAAGAAATCCCCTCTCGGATCTGAAAGGGGATCAAAGATCAGACTCCAAGGATCAATCGTCCTGGATCTTCGAGCATCTCTTTCACACGAACCAGGAAGCTTACAGACTCGCGCCCATCAACAATACGGTGGTCGTATGAAAGGGCAACGTACATGATTGGCCTGACGACCACCTCGCCATTTTTCACCACGGCTCGTTCGACGATATTATGCATACCCAGAATTGCAGACTGAGGGGGATTGATGATCGGTGTTGAAAGCATTGAGCCGAACACGCCACCATTGGTAATTGAAAACGTACCACCGGTCATTTCCTCGATTGAAAGTTTACCATCACGACCCTTGGTTGCCAATCGCACCACTTCACTTTCAATCTGATTGAACGTTAGTGCTTCTGCATTCCGTATCACCGGAACTACCAATCCCCGCGGTGTTGATACCGCAATAGAAATATCGCAATAGTCGTGGAAGATAATTTCGTCTCCATTAAGGGATGCGTTCACTGCCGGAAACTCTTTCAATGCAGCGCAGACCGCCTTCGTAAAAAACGACATGAATCCGAGACCGACGCCGTATTTTTCTTTAAACTGATCCTTATACTTTGAGCGTAACTCCATTACGGGTTTCATGTCAACCTCATTAAACGTAGTCAGCATGGCAGTCTCGTTCTTAACTGCAACTAACCGCTTGGCTATCGTCTTACGAAGTGACGTCATTTTTTCATTTCTCACGTTGCGGCTTCCTCCAGAAGCAATTACCGGAGGGGCTGAGGGCTGAGCGGGAGCTTTACCTTCCGCCGGTTTGGAAGGTTGGCTTTGTGCCTTCTGTGCATCGTCTTTGGTAATTCGTCCCCCAACACCTGTGCCCGGCACCTGCGATGATGAAACGCCTTTTTCACTAAGGAT
>DASVBA010000379.1:0-6006 GCA_036376095.1 Chryseolinea sp. | reverse complement strand
TCCAAAAAGTGCAGAACCCCATTACAAGACGGGTCTTGTATATCTACGCTCAAGGAACTTAACTGCCGCTCAGGAAGCGTTGACCAAGGCAATTGAAATCGACCCTGGCTACACGCTCGCCTATAAAGAGCTCGGTGAATTATTCTACCAGCTAAAGCAGGGCGACAAAGCTGTAAGCAACTACGAAAAATACCTTGCACTCACCGGAAAGCCCGCTATCGGCACGTTGCGTTATGCTTTCTTCCTCTTTATGGCAAAGGACTTCGTTAGAGCTAATGAAGCTTTCAGTGGGCTGGTCAAAAAAGATGACGTCAGCCCCTTAACCCTTCGTTTCTATGCAATTTCGCTTTTTGAGGTCGGGGACTATCAGCAAAGCCGGAGCATGTTCGAACGATACTTTGCGAATGCTCAGCGCGATGAGATTGAAGCTTCCGATTATGCATACTTCGGAAAACTATTGATTAGGCAGAATGAAGACTCGCTTGCTATTGAGAACCTGCGACGCAGCATATCATTGGAAAAAAGACAACCTGATCTGCTTCAGCTACTTGCGGAGACTTACTTCAAAATCAAAAAATATCCAGAGGCGATCTCAGCTTACGAAAACCTTATTGAATTAAGGAGCAAGCCATCTTCGCAGGATTATTATTCATTGGGTCGCGCCTACTATTTCAATAAGCAATTTGAAAAGGCTGATACGATGTTCATTAAGCTTATAGAACTTCAGCCCAACATGACGGTGGGGTATCTATGGGGCGCCCGGGCGAAATCTAACCTCGACCCGGAATCGGAACAGGGCCTGGCACGACCGTACTACGAGAAACTAATAGAGAAGGCATCTGCCACACCCGAGAAAAGCAGGAACGATCTGTTGGAAGCATACTCTTACCTCGGTTATTATCACTTTTTGAAGCAAGAAAACCAATTATCGAAATCAGACTGGCAAAAAGTGATCACCTTAAACCCGGAAGATGCCAAGGCAAGGGAAGCATTAAAGGCATTGAACTAACGGAATAAAGAAATATGGCCAGGGGGCCGGCGGGACAACGTCGCAGACCGACATGCGTTTTGTTAAAGGTTTCACATGTCGTTGACGAGTTCAACTGCTGCTATACAGACGTTGCCTGCCCTGGCCATTTTTGAGTTTTACAAAAATAAGAAATTGCTTTTTTGCCACGACTATAACTCATCTGAAGGGAAGGATGAACTGTAACACTCCGTATGTCAGGGCAAAACTATTTGAGTAAAACCTGACACAAACGTATGCGAAATATTATATTGGTATTAATATAGAGTTGACTGATAAATAATAGAAATTAGCGCTTCGAGAACCGCCAATGGAGAATTCAGATCTTATTCAGTATGCGCCGATTGTCATAATGTTTGTCCTTGCGTTCGGCTTTGTTGCGACGACTATGGCTGTGACGCATGCCCTCGGCCCGAAGCGGAAATCGAAGATCAAATTGGATCCCTTTGAATGCGGCATCGAATCCCAGGGAAATGCGCGTGTTCAATTCAATATCAAATACTTTCTCGTGGCAATACTCTTTGTCCTGTTCGATGTTGAAGTCATATTCATGTATCCCTGGGCGGTAAATTTCAAGGACCTCGGAGTTCCGGGCTTCCTCGAAATGCTCGTTTTTATCGGTTTACTGTTGATAGGCTTCTTTTATTTGATAAAAAAGGGCGCCTTAAATTGGGAGGATTGATGGAAAGAACAGAGAACATTTCCAAATCGCCAGTTGGGATGGCCGAAAAGCCAGACGGATATGAAGGGGCCGGGTTCTTTGCGACCAGCCTTGAGAAGGTCGTTGGAATGGCCCGGAAAAATTCTATCTGGCCTCTGCCCTTTGCCACGTCGTGTTGTGGCATCGAGTTCATGGCTACAATGGGTGCTCACTACGACCTTGCTCGTTTTGGGTCCGAGCGATTGAGCTTCTCACCACGGCAGGCGGACCTTCTTATGGTCATGGGTACCATCGCGAAAAAAATGGGGCCAGTGTTACGCCAGGTTTATGAACAAATGGCGGAGCCCCGGTGGGTCCTTTCTGTTGGTGCTTGCGCCAGCAGCGGTGGAATATTTGACACCTATAGCGTTCTTCAGGGAATTGACAGGATCATTCCTGTCGACGTGTATGTACCGGGTTGCCCTCCGCGGCCCGAACAAATAATTGATGGAATAATAAAAATCCAACATCTTGTTGAAAACGAGTCGTTACGGAGGAGGGATTCCGCGGAGTATAAAGCGATGCTCAACAAATATGGAATCGAATAGTACTGCATGGGGTTGCCGTACTTTGCAAACATAACCTATTGATGGAAGCTTCCGCTCAGGAAAAAATTATCAATTCACTAAAGCAAAAGTATGAGGGAGATATCCTTCATATCGAAACACCGTATGGCTTTCTTACTATCACGCTAAAGAAAGAAAAGATCACCGAGATCATCCGTTATCTCTATGACAACCCGGACACAAAATTCCAATATCTGACTTCGCTGGGGGGTGTTCACTTCCCCGACTTGAACCAGATCGCAGTTGTGTATCAGCTGCATAACCTGGTCTCAAATCAAAGGCTGCGCCTGAAGACTTATCTGCCTGTTGATAATCCTGTCACCGATACGCTCACTTCCGTCTTTCCGGCTGCCAACTGGATGGAGCGCGAAACATATGATTTTTACGGCGTAAATTTTAAAGGCCATCCGGACCTGAGGCGCATATTGAATGTCGACGAAATGATAATCTTTCCTATGCGAAAAGAATATCCATTGGAGGATCAAACGCGCGAGGATAAAAACGATTCTATGTTTGGACGGTAACACTATGGACACAAACGAATCACTTATCGGCCAGGCACCTCCGGAAGAGAAACAGTACTCCTACCTGAATCTCGGTCCTACCCATCCGGCTACGCACGGAATTTTTCAGAACGTACTGAAAATGGACGGTGAGAAAATCGTTGACGCGGAACCCACCATCGGTTATATTCATCGTGCTTTCGAAAAACTCGCTGAACGTAGACCCTATGCGCAGATCACACCTATCACAGATCGGCTGAACTATTGCTCTGCTCCTATAAATAATATCGGCTGGCATATGACGGTGGAAAAGCTGCTTGGCACGGAGATACCCAAAAGGGTACAGTACCTAAGGGTCATCATAATGGAGCTGGCACGCATAACAGACCACCTTATCTGTAACGCAGTTATCGGCGTTGACACCGGTGCACTCACGGGTTTTGTCTATATGTTTCAGCAACGCGAACTGGTATACGAAATCTATGAAGAAATCTGCGGTGCGCGTCTGACCACAAACATTGGCCGCATCGGTGGATTTGAAAGGGACTTTTCTCCGAAGGCATGGGCAAAGATCCATCAGTTCCTCAAAGAATTTCCTGTCATCTTAAAAGAATTTGAAAACCTGCTAAAGCGGAACCGCATTTTTATGGACCGCACGATAGCCGTAGGCGGCATCACGGCTGAACGCGCTTTGAGTTATAGTTTCTCGGGACCTAACCTCAGAGCTGCCGGAGTCGACTATGATGTACGTGTGGCTGATCCGTATTCGTCATACGAGGATTTTGACTTTATTATCCCAATAGGATCCAATGGCGATGTGTATGACCGCTTCATGGTAAGACAGGAAGAGATGTGGCAAAGCCTGAGCATCATCAAACAGGCGATTGATAAACTTCCCGATGGACCTTATCATGCAAAGGTGCCGGAGTTTTATCTGCCTCCGAAAGAGGAGGTGTATAACAATATGGAAGCATTGATCTATCACTTCAAGATAGTGATGGGCGAAACGGATATTCCAAAAGGAGAAGTATATCATTGCGTCGAGGGTGGAAACGGCGAGCTTGGTTTTTATCTGATCAGCGACGGAGGGCGAACGCCTTTCCGCCTGCAATTCAGAAGGCCATGCTTCATTTATTACCAGGCATATCCGGAGATGATCAAGGGTTCGATGTTGTCGGATGCGATATTGACGATGAGTAGTATGAATGTGATAGCGGGTGAGTTAGACGCGTGACGTGTTGGGGGTTGAGCGTCGTAGTATTTTAACCGCGACGGTAGCTATGGAGGCAAAGGGTTAACTGATGCTGGCTCTCCTAATAAGATCGTCACCGGAAACAGAAACATCGTGAAAGAGACTGATGAATTTAAATAATGAACGACTCTATAAAATTTTCAGACAAAACTCTTGAGTTGGTGCAGCGCATCATCAAACGCTATCCCGAAGGAAAGCAAAAATCGGCATTGTTACCTGTGCTGCATCTGGCGCAGGCGGAATTTGACGGCTGGCTGAGCACGCCGGTCATGGACTATGTAGCCTCGCTACTCAACATCAAGCCTATTGAAGTTTACGAAGTGGCTACCTTCTACTCCATGTATAATCTGAGTCCGGTAGGCAAATGTTTGATAGAAGTTTGCCAGACGGGACCTTGCTGGCTTCGTGGGTCAGATGAAATTGTAGAACATATTGAAAAGAAGCTTGGCATAAAGAACGGAGAGACAACTGAAGACGGAATGTTCACGCTCAAAACAGTAGAATGCCTCGGCTCGTGTGGGACCGCTCCGATGCTGCAATGTGGCGCGAAGTATTACGAAGATCTTACTACCGAGAAAGTTGACAGGATGCTGGAAGATTTGAGGGGTGACGGGAAGAGAAGCAGGTATCTTAATGTGGAATGAAGATGAGCAATGTAATAAAAGGTCGAATGTCGAACTCCCCGCTTGCCAGACGGGCAGGGAATCGAAGTTAGTACGATTAACGAATAACGGATAACGAATAACGGATTGCGGACAACGGATACCCCATGGGAAAACAAGTTTTATTAGAACACATCAATGTGCCGGGCATCGAGACCTTCGATGTTTACAGGAAGCATGGCGGTTACGCTGCTGTCGAAAAGGCATTGAAGATGACTCCGGATCAGGTGACGGAAGAAGTGAAAGAGTCGGGGTTACGGGGAAGAGGAGGCGCAGGATTTCCTGCCGGATTAAAGTGGAGCTTCATGGACCGGAAATCGGATAAGCCCCGCTACCTGGTTTGCAATGCCGATGAAAGCGAACCCGGAACATTCAAGGACAGGTACCTGATGGAAAAGATACCTCACCTCCTCATCGAAGGCATGGTCGCATCAAGTTATGCTTTGGGTGCAAAAACTTCCTACATATACATCCGCGGTGAATACATGTATATCGTTGGAATCCTTGAAAAGGCAATAGAAGAAGCAAGGGCCGCGGGATTTGTGGGAAAAAACATTCTCGGGACGGATTACTCTCTTGAGTTATATGTTCATCCCGGCGCCGGTGCCTATATCTGTGGTGAAGAGACGGCGTTGTTAGAGTCCCTTGAAGGAAAAAGGGGCAATCCGAGGTTGAAGCCACCGTTCCCGGCCATAGCAGGTCTGTATGCCTGCCCCACGGTTGTGAATAATGTGGAAACGATCGCATCTGTCGTGTCTATCCTCAACATGACCGCCGACAAGTACAACGATATGGGTATTGGAAAAAGCACGGGTACGAAACTCATTTCAGCAAGCGGTCATATTAACAAACCGGGAGTTTACGAGATCGAGCTAGGTTTGCCCGTTGAGGAGTTTATTTACTCTGATGAATATTGCGGCGGCATCTGGAAAGGACGAAAACTTAAGGCAGTAGTAGCCGGTGGCTCTTCTGTACCTATATTGCCCGCTAACCTGATATTAAAAACCGCAAAGGGCGAACCCAGATTGATGACTTACGAATCACTCGCTGACGGCGGATTTGTGAGTGGAACAATGCTTGGCTCCGGTGGTTTTATCGTAATGGATGAAACCGCATGTATCGTGCGGAACCTGTGGACGTTTGCACGCTTCTATCATCACGAATCGTGCGGACAATGCAGTCCGTGTCGCGAAGGAACAGGGTGGATGGAAAAAGTACTCCACAGGATCGAACATGGTCATGGACATATGGAAGACATCGACTTGCTTGTAGATGTGGCAAAGAAAATTGAAGGAA
>DASVBA010000364.1:0-3812 GCA_036376095.1 Chryseolinea sp. | reverse complement strand
ATCCTTCCCCGTTGATCATCTGTGCATACTCGCCCACGGTCATACCATGGACGACGGGAACAGGGTGCATTCCGATGAACGACTTGTGCTTTGGCAACAACACGGGCCCGTCAACATAACTGCCGTTGGGATCAGGGCGATCAAGCACAATCACTTTCTTTCCTGTCTCGGCGCACGCCTCCATGACATAATGTAGTGTACCCAGATACGTAAAGAATCGCACGCCAACATCCTGGATATCAAAAATGACAACGTCGACGTCTTCCAACTGGGCAGCTGTGGGTTTTCTGTTGTCGCCGTAAAGAGAAACTACGGGAAGTCCTGTTTTCGTGTCGAACCCATCCTTAACGTGTTCACCCGCTGTGGCTGTTCCCCGAAAACCATGCTCCGGCGACATTATCTTTTTGATCATCACACCGTAACTTTTTAGCGTATCCGCCAGATGTGTTTTTCCAATCACTGCCGTATAGTTCACAACCAGTGCGACGCGCTTATCTTTGATTTTCGGTAGCAGCAGGTCAATTTGGTCCGCGCCGGTGCGCAAAGACGCGGCAGGTGTCGGTTTCGACGTAAGTGAACTATCGGCTGCCGGAGGTGAAGTTTTGTTGCTGCTGCATTGGAGATAGAGGAAAAGGATAAAGATTGTAGTTATAATGCGTTTCATGTGTTATTTAGGGACGTTTATTTTGGAAGGTTTTAGCGGGAGCGCCGATGCCTGAATGCACCATCGACACGAGATTTGACAGTGGTCCAATGTTATCTTATTTTGCAATTAATCTTTAACAGCTGAAAAGTTAGCAATTACCATTGAACCTTTCATATTTCATATCCAAAAGAATAAGTCTCGAACAAAAGCAGGGTTTTTCTTCAGCTATTCACAAGATCGCCGTAATAAGCATCGGTGTGGGGCTCGCAGCTGTACTGATTTCTTTTCTGGTCATGCTTGGTTTTCAACAGACTGTAAAAGATAAAGTCTACAGCTTTAGCGGACATCTCGTCATTACCAAGTTTACAATGAACAATTCGCCGGAAGAACAGCCGATGAACTATCATATTGCCGTTTACGACCGTGAAAAAGAATTTCCATTTATCAATCATATCCAGGAGTATGCTCACAAGCCAGGATTGATCAAAACTGAAGACGATGATGTTTTAGGCGTTTTTGTGAAAGGCGTGGGAGAGAGCTTTGATATAAACGCTTTTAAGGATAACCTGGTAGAAGGTGAGTTCATTCAGTTCCCCGATTCCAGCTATGCTAACGAAGTAGTTATCAGTCGAATCATTTCAAACAAGATAAATGCCGGGGTAGGCGACGAAATCATCATACATTTTTTTCAAAGCCCTCCGCGCGCCAGAAGACTAAAGATCACAGGCATTTACGAAACAAATCTTTCTGAATACTTTGATAGTAAGGTCGTTATCGCCGATATACGCATGATTCAGCGGTTAAATGACTGGTCCGACAGTATTGCTGGAGGATTAGAAGTATTTGTTAAGGACATTTCCAGAATCGATGAAGTGGGGTTCGCGATCGGCGAAACAATGGATTTTGACCTCAATATCGAACGGATCAGTGACAAATTTATTCAGGTATTCGAATGGCTCAATCTATTGAGCAGGCAAGTAAAAATACTTCTGGGAATTATTCTTGTTGTAGTTTGTGTTAACATGATTTCAATTGTATTGATCCTGGTAATGGAGCGTACACAAATGATTGGAATGTTAAAAGCTCTTGGTGGAAATGATCGGTTTATTCGGTCGATATTTATTTTTAACGGTATTAGCTTAATATTTAAAGGGTTGCTTCTTGGAAATGTTATCGGTTTGGGGCTTTGTTTCCTCCAATATCAATTCAAGATCGTGAAGTTAAATCCACACGATTATTATATGAGCTTTGTTCCCATTGGCTGGCATTGGGATATAGTATTAATTCTAAACATTTTAACTTTCTTCGTTGTTACGTTGGTGCTGCTGCTACCGACAATGGTGATAGCCCGGATTAATCCAATTAAAACCATCCGTTTTGATTAGTAGTGGAAGGCAATACACAAACTTTTTTATATTTTTGTTTTAATAGGGAGCCCACCTTATTCGAAATGTTTAAATGTTATGCAGTTAAAATTTAAAAACCCGGTTAGGCCCGACCTGACCAGCACAATTCAAAAGAGAAACCGTCGGCTTCAGGCGTTCTTTAATGCGAAGAACCTGGATGTGAGACTCCACGGTGATGCTCAGAACCCGCTAATGGTCTTGTGTGGCTGTGTAGGCTTGTCGTCTTACGTTCATAATTTCGACCTGCGGATGTTGGATAAACCAAATCAGGGGGAAGTGATGAAGATCTACAAGCTGACAGAAGTCATTCAGGGGACGCGCGAAGAAGTGGTAGAATGGTTGCAACAATACCCTCAGATGCCTTTGTATCGCATCCAACACAAGGACAGCAAGTTGTTTTTATGTGGTTTTAACTTTGTTGATCGCGAACAGAAGCTGGGACGTTATCCGGTATTTGCCCGCGAAGACTATCACATTTATAAGCAACGAGAAGCCGCCGAAGATATTCTGAATATGCTCAAAGAGGATGGCTATGAAGCCGAAATCACGGAACCTGATCTGGAGCTGGTCAAATCTCATGTCGGTCCAATAACCTTTGTTGGCTACCAGGAATAAACCTTGCTTAGAGAGGCGCGAAGTTGTTCGTTAAGAAGACTGGCCAAAAGGAATGTACTTCTTAAACCAGCTTTGTATTGTCATTTGCAAGACGCCGAAGAACGCTTCCTTAAATATGCCGGCAGACATTTTTGATTCGCCTCGGGTGCGTTCGGTGAAAATGATGGGCACCTCGCTGAGGTTGAACCCGAATTTCCACGCCAGAAATTTCATTTCAATCTGGAATGCGTACCCAACGAATTTGACCTGATCCAACGGGATTGTTTCAAGGACTATACGCCGGTAACAAACAAAGCCTGCAGTGGTATCGCGGATCGGCATACTTGTTATTAGCCGAACATAACTGCTGGCAAAATAGGACAATAATACTCTTCCTATTGGCCAGTTGACGACATTGACTCCGGTGGCATACCTGGATCCTATAGCCACATCACTGCCACGTTCAGCGCAGGTTAGATAAAGGCTTACAAGGTCCTTGGGATCATGGGAAAAATCGGCGTCCATTTCCAGAATGAAGTCATAGCCCTTTTCGATCGCATATTTGAATCCTGTAATATACGCCGTGCCTAATCCGAGCTTCCCATTGCGCTTCACAAGGTGCAGTTTCGTTTCTTTCTCATCGTTGTAATCCCTCTGCATCTGCTCCACGATTTCCGGTGTCCCGTCCGGGGAATTATCATCCACAATGAGAATGTGAAAATCTTTCGGGAGGCCAAACACCGTGTCGATAATAGCACGAATGTTCTCGCGCTCTTTGTACGTGGGGATAATGACGATGGCGTTGTTCACTGGGGCTCGGACCGGATAAGGCAAAGCTAGAAAAAGTCATTATTTAAACAATCGTTGCCAAAACTTGGTTTTCCAAAATCCGGGTTTAAGCCAAATATTATACGCCATACGTGGGACTGTCCTGGCAACTCATTTCGATTTTAGCCTAAAAAAGGTCCGGCAGCGCACTTGCCGGACCTTCTCGAGAATACCGTGAGTCCAAAGAAAAGTCTACACCATTTCCAGTTCGCTGGTCTGTTTGGCCAGCTTCTGTTGGATCTCGAACGGAACCGGCGAAAAATCAGCAAACTTCTGCGTAAAACGTGCCCTGCCCTGTGAAAGCGACCGAAGCGTTGTAGAGTATCTGTCCAGCTCCG
>DASVBA010000355.1:0-4183 GCA_036376095.1 Chryseolinea sp. | reverse complement strand
ATCCTTCGATATCGGAAGACGGTGATACACTTTATTTTGTATCCGACCAACCTGGAGGATATGGAGGGTCGGACATCTATCGGGTTACGCGTAAAGACGGCGTGTGGGGCAAACCTTTCAACGTGGGCCCTGCTGTAAACTCTGCAGAAAATGAAGTTTTTCCTTTCTTCATCGACAACATACTCTACTTCGCTTCCAACGGTCATGGAGGTTTAGGTGGTCTCGATCTGTTCGAATCACGTTTAACGGTAAATGGCTTCAGCCCGCCGGTGAACATGGGTTATCCAATGAACACTCCGGCCGATGATTTCTCTCTCATCACCAGGATGGATCAACGCAATGGCTATTTCGCTTCTGCCCGCAAAGGGAACGATGACATCTATTACTTCGAAAGACTGGAAGAGAAAATCGAGATCCTCGCACACATCTACGACAGCCTTACTCACAAACCTTTATCAGGCGCGAACATTCAGGTCATCACCAACAACGGAAATGATTCGACGCTCATTGCCGACAATGAGGGAAACTTTAAAATTGAGCTTCCCAAAGAAACAGCCTACGTGATCATCGGCACAAAAGACGATAAGATCGGCATGGTTTCGGACATGGCGGATAAATCCAAATCACACCGGATACCGGCGCTTGGCGATTCTTCCAGCATTGCGTGCATTGGATTCATTGTAAATGAACAAGGGCTCCCCAAGAAAGCGTCTACCGTCTCAATCGTTGACACCACCACCGGAGAGAAAATTGAATTTCCCGGTGATACATCGCAACTGGCGTTCCTTGGCAAGAAAGGACATTCCTACCACATCGAAGTTGCAGATGATGCCGGACATAAGGGCAGTCACGACCTGAACGTAGCACTCACCGATAAAGATCCAAAATCGTTTACAATCGTATTGCCAGACTCTCAGCCACTGGATATGTCTGCAAAGATCTTTAGAGGTGATGATAATACGCCTGTCCCTAATGCTAATGTCAGGATAATTACGTTCGCCGATGAGGATAAAGAGCTCATATCCGATGAAAATGGAATAGTTGATTTCAAGCTTAAGGAAGGTACGGCGTTTGTCATCGTCGGCACGAAGGATAATCTAACGGGTATGCTATCCGAAATGGCGGAGCGTGGCAAGACAGACAAAGCAACGCAGACACTTCCCGTTCCTCTTTACGCCGATAAGAATGATGTTACGGTGATCGGACTGGTGACAAACACTTCAGGAGACGCTGTGGAGGGATTCAAGGCAACGGTCACCAACAAGGTGACAGGCGACAACATTCCTGTTGATATTAAACCCGGCTTGATGACATTTAAGGGAGATCACGGAGAATCCTACAACATTGCCGTGTCTCATGACGATTATAAGACTACGCTCCAGGAAGTTATATTACCCCAGGATGGTCCGGACGTGCACAAGTTCAATGTAATTCTTGAAGGCAAAACCGACGGTTTCAAAAAAGTTCTGCCCCTGGCTTCCGTGGAATCCAACAAGATCGCGGACAACATCAAAACAGGAAAGTCGGAGTTGCTGATGGTCGACACGGACAAGGGAACCACGAAGGCCTTCATACTTTCAGGCAATACGTTGACGGAGATCACCGAGCGTGACAGCCTGCTTTACCATGAGACTCCGCGAGGTAACGAATATCTCGCGAAAGGTGAGCTTGGCGATCTTAGAAGAAACCCTTCTTCAGTATTAAAGGGTGTTCAAAAAACTGACGTAACTAAGCTCAGGAATATTTACTTCGACTTCGATAAATCTGACCTGGATGCAGAAGACGAAAAGTATCTGTTACAGGTAAAAAGTATTCTCGAGCGCGACAATACCACAAAGCTGATCGTTGCCGGTCATGCTGACGACCGCGGTACGGACGACTACAATGTGAGATTATCACTACGAAGAGTTCAGTCCGTGGAAAGCTTTCTCCTTCGGGCAGGGGTGCCACAGCAAAGGATCGTTCGAAGGGCGTATGGAGAATCGCTGCCAGTAGTACCGTGCCGCGGTGATGATTGTACCGAACAACAGCACCAATTGAATCGCCGTGCGGAATTTGTCATCAGCCAGGACGAGATCATCCCGGAAAGGGTATTGCCAAAAGCCGGCGGGAAGTAAGCCTATCACATCAGCAACGATCCCTCAACAAAGGGCCCGACCAATCTTCAACGTTGAATTGGCGCGCAACTTGCTCCGTAAAAAGCATTCCGACAATGCATCGCTCAGATCGGAATGAACGTTATCGTCTTATCAACCCTTGTACCGTGGAAACTACCCTAACCCAACCTGCGAGGTGGAGCTTACCCACCATGATTTCATTCCGTTTCTTTTTTGTCTATTTCGTTTTCTACATCGCCCCATTTCCGCTCTATTGGATTCCGTTCACGGGCGTGATCGTAGAACCATTCAACCGGTTGTCTTTCGCCGCAACTGAGCTCCTGGGCAAAACACTTTTCGGTGTCGCCTATATCCTTCCGCCGGCATCTACCGGCAGTGGAGACACTATGCACAATTATGTACAACTGGTGTTTGTTTTATTGGTGGCAATTCTCGGAACAACTATTTGGTCAGTCACCGACACACGCCGCAATAATTATGAAAGGCTTCTGTTTTGGTTCATGATATTGCTGCGTTATTACCTTGCCGTTGTCATGTTAAGCTATGGTTTTTCAAAGATCTTCCGAATTCAATTTCCTCCATTAACGATTCATCACCTCACGAAGTCCTATGGTGATTCCTCACCCATGAACCTTCTCTGGACTTTTATGAGCTACTCGGGACCTTACACCATATTCACCGGCGTGGGAGAAGCTGTCGGCGGATTGTTGTTGTTCTTCCGACGAACAAGGTTGCTTGGCGCCCTCCTGATCGCCGTCATAATGACTCATATTGTGATGTTGAATCTGTCGTATGACGTTCCCGTGAAATTGTACTCCACACACCTGCTGATCATTTCCCTCCTTATCATGGGTCCCGATATGAAAAGGCTGCTAAATCTTTTCATTTTGAACAAACCAGTCGATGCCGAGCCGTTGAGACCTTTATACACCAGTCAACGAACAAAATGGATGTACCTGATCGGTAAAGCGTTTGTAGTGATTTACCTGGTAAGTCAGCTGCTCATAACTTCTTTAGACCAGCGAAAGTCAATTGCCGAATACTTTGCACGCGTAGCTCCTGAGGAGTCGATCAACGGTCAATACGATGTGGAAACCTTCGTACTGAATAATGATACGTTACCGGCGATACAAACCGACACGCGACGCTGGAAAGGAATGATGATAAACGATAAAAAAATTGAGCTTCAGAGTATGGACGGTGCGACGGCGGGGTGGCATTTTCTGGGCAACGTCGGATACCAGCGTATAGTAATTCATTCCCCGGATTTGTCGACGTCCGGTAACTTCACTTTTCGCTCAGACAGCACGAGGATTGTCTTGGATGGTATGCTCAACAGCGATACCCTAAAGATTGTCGCTCGCAAGAAATCAAGTAATCAATTCCTTCTTGTCGAGCGCGGATTTCATTGGGTAAATGAATATCCGTTCAACAAATGACAGTGTATTTCAATCCCTAACTAAACTCAATCCTTGGTAAAAATTGTTAGTTTAGACAGTAAATTAATCACTTGTGGTTGTTAACTGTTGTTGTCAATGAAACGTCTGGCAAGAATCGGACTGACGATCCTCAGCCTGATATTATTTCTCATTGCTGGTGTGCTGCTTCAAGATGTAGATCCCGTTCTCCAACGATCGATACTACCCGTGCCGTATGCATTTGATGATACGCTGGCAGATCGTTCCTTTGATCTGGACAGTTTGAAAAGCAAAATAGGAACGAACAAAGGACTGCCGCAGGGATTCGAGATTGCAGGCGCCATTGCATATTCCGCTTATCCCGAGCTGAAGGATGTACAGATCGATATGGTCCTTATTGATGGCGGTGCTCCCATGGAATCCAGGCCTTTGATCTCGAGCCTGCTCGGACCACGGAAGTACCGGCGCTATGTGATCCTTCTAAACAACGAACAGCCTAGTTACTTCGAACCGATACTTCTTCGCTCACTTCCTTTCGATGCGCAGGTTGGTATACTTGCGCATGAACTTGGGCATATCGTCTATTACGAGCAGCTCAATCTCCTCGAATTCGGTAAATGGGGACTCAACTATTTACGCAACGACGAT
>DASVBA010000347.1:0-6313 GCA_036376095.1 Chryseolinea sp. | reverse complement strand
CCGAATGCGAAGGCAGTACATCAAACCTTATGCAGTTTCAGGAAATCATTGGACGGAGAACTTGAAATGGTAAATCTATTCGAGCTTCAGACTGTGCATTCGAAAAAGAGTGAAACCATTGGTCAGCTATCAGAAAGGACCAGTAACAAATTGAATCTTTCTCTGACTGCGCTGATCAATGACCTAAAACAGGAGAGTACCCTGGATGAGAACACGATCATAAAGATCATACGCGGTGTACCTTATCAATCCGTCAATCGTTAATAGTCACATTCATTGCCATAGCTGAAGGACGTTTGATTTCAAATGTCGCACACCCTATTTAAAGGCTGAATAGCGTTGCTCCATACCAGGCGTTGATTACATGTTTCGGTCGCAACGAATTTGGACGCGATGAACACTTCTCCTTTCGCCTCCAAATGCAAGCGCCAAGAGGATCTAGAATTCAGGAATCGAGGAGGGTAACTTCGCGCATTCCATAAGAGACGGTTTGGTAGCTGAGTTTCATGGAAATAGAGGTTATCTGGTTGTTTCGTAACAGGCTCTTCATTTACTAAAAATTTCGTGCTCTGGGATTGTAAATTTTTGTTGTTGTAACATTTGAAAGATTCGTGTTAATAGGATTCGGTGCCGGTATTTACCTTGGTCGCAAAAGCGGAAAGAATGGCAGTGCAGTGGACTATTAACCAAATACTGATTAGATTAGTATGTCGTCCTCCATGCCCCAACAGCGTCAACTTTCAGCTATTCTGTTCACTGATATAGAAGGGTATACCTCCCTGATGCAGCATAGTGAACAAAATGCTGTAATGGTGAGAGACCGCCACCGGCAGGTCATCCAGGAGGCGCACAAAGAATTTAATGGACGCGTAATCCAGTATACCGGGGACGGTAGCCTCAGCACATTTCAAAGTCTTGTTGAAGCGGTACGATGTGCATTGAGTATGCAGCAGCAATTCCTACTTCAGAAGCCGCAGGTTCCGGTCAGAATGGGATTGCATTTC
This sequence comes from Chryseolinea sp., assembly GCA_036376095.1. Taxonomy (GTDB): domain Bacteria; phylum Bacteroidota; class Bacteroidia; order Cytophagales; family Cyclobacteriaceae; genus Chryseolinea. Next base: position 5,309 of record DASVBA010000347.1, on the reverse strand, counting down.
GGAGATATTATTTTTAATGGGGAGGACATTTTCGGCGACGGCGTTAACATCGCGTCACGCATCGAGTCGCTTGGTGTTGCGGGAAGCATATTGATCTCTGACAGGGCAAACGAAGAACTTCACAATCATCCGTCTCTGAAAACGGTGTCTGCAGGTATTTACCAATTCAAAAATGTAAAACGCCCCGTCGAAGTGTTTGCACTAAATCATGATGGATTGGTCAAACCAGCGCCCGATTCATTGTCAGGAAAGATCGCGGATAAACCTCCCCCAGGGGAAGCGCAAAAAAAACCGGAGTTGAATGGACAGTCTGTAAAGAACATCCCCGCAAAGAGTATTGCTGTTTTACCATTCGTAAATATTGGCAACGATCCTAACCAGGTGTATTTCAGTGATGGTATCGCCGAAGAGATTATTACATCGCTCAGCCAATTAAAAGACCTAAAAGTTGCGGGTCGGACCTCCTCATTTAAGTTCAGAGATAATGATCTCGATTTAAATGAACTAGGCAAAAGACTACTAGTGAGTACCGTGCTTGCCGGTAGCGTGCGCAAGCAGGGCAACCGGGTTCGCATTACTGCAGAGCTGATCAACATCGAAGACGGGTATCAGTTGTGGTCGGAGAAATACGATCGCGAGATGGATGATGTGTTTGCTATTCAGGATGATATTGCACTGTCTATCACAAAAAAACTAAAACTGACACTGCTCAAGAAGGATCAGCATTTGCGGACCGACCGGAAACCGACTAACAATACCCGCGCTTACGAACTTTATTTGAAGGGTCGTTTTTACATTGCCCGTCGCGATGTCTGGATGCTCAGGAGTCTGGAATGCCTTCAACAAGCGATTGATCTGGATCCACACTTTGCTTTGGCCCACGCCGCCTACGCCGATGCTCTTCTGTTAATAGCATTTTATGGTTTGATGCCGCCAAGAGACGTGTTTGCCCGTGCGAAAGAATTGGCTGAAAAGGCATTGCGGCTGGATCCTACTCTTTGTGAGCCCTATTGTGCCCTTGGGTATTACTATGTCTGCTTTGAGTGGAACTGGTTAGAGGCAGAGAAAAATTTTATAAAGGCCATAACGGTTAATCCTCAGTATGCAGAAGGTCACATTCGCTATGCGTGCAACTATCTCACTAGCGTTGAAGGCAAATTTGAAGATGCTGAAGACCATGCAAAAACGGCGATCCGGCAGGAGCCACTAAGCTCTCTTTTCCACGCCATGCACGCTGTGGTTCTTCACTGCGCTGGACGATTCAAAGAAGCTCTTGATGCCTGCAAAACAGGAATTGAAGTGGACGCAGATTCGTTTTTATGCCTTGTCACAGCGGGGATTGCGCAACTGGGATTACAACGATATGATGAAGCGATCACTTACTTTGAATCTGCCAGAAAACTTTCCACCAAGCAACTGATGCCGGTTCATGGTTTGATATGGAGTTATTGTTTGACAGGGCATTCGGACAAAGCGCGTGAATTGATGAATGAATTGAAGGAAAGGTCGAAAAGTGAATACGTCGCCAACACATTTACTGCATTATCCGCCGCTTACCTGAACGAAAACGATGAAGCTTTTAATTACTTTGAAAAGGCTTTCATCGACCGAGATCCTGTCTTGCTCCTCCTTAAATATGGACAATGGGTACCCGCCTACATCAGACAAGATCCTCGTTTTCAAAATCTTTTGGAAAGGATAGGATTCCCTGAGTGATTAAAGGTTTAGCAAACTTTCCGCGTAGCAATCAAAAGTTCGATCAGGCCAACAATTCATTTACCTTAGTCACCACAGGTTTACAGGTGAAGATGTAGCGATGATAACTGGGATAACGCTGCAAATGGAAAAAAATATCCAGGTCCTTTACCGCATTATAGTCTGCCAGCTCTCTGACTCGTCTGACGATGTCTTTCGTGTGGTCTGGCATATCGCGGTAGGGGTAGTTCAACAGGTCGCCAGCCTCTCCGTCTTTTACCAGATCACGGACAGAAAAAAAGTTGAAGCCTTTCTCTACGGTGGCTGGGGGGCTTATCTTTTCAGAGCCGTAGTTCCCCAGATTTCGATATGCATCGACGATACGTGGATCGTCGCGATCACGGTTGGCCACAAATTTTTTTGTACTGGCATAAAGCAGAAGGTCCAGGTGGTCGTAAAACACATTGATGTTCTTTCCTAGTTTTTTCAGCGACGCATAGTCATAGTGCTCTTCGTTATCGTTATCGGGAAAATAGTTTTTGAGTTTTACGCCGCCAAGCTGCACTGCCAGGTGTGTAACGTCGGGCGCCATGAGAAAGATATTTTCAAAGATCTGAGGCTCTGGAATTCCGGCTCCGGGATTAACCATTCCGTTTAGCAACTGGTGACCGAACGAATGCACGATCAGATTGAGATGCATTCCGTTGTCATTTAATTGTCTGGACAATTCAGCGAACCCGGCAAAAAGGTTGTTTGCTGTAAATGCCCGTCCCGCTGCAAGTGCACGGTCATCGGACTTTTTGCGACTCAGCCCCTGGGCAGGCCAAACCATAAACAACGCTTTGGCTATCTTATTCTCAGGGTGCGTCATATAGTTCTCGACGAAGTGTGTGAACAAATTCAGTTTCAAAGACGCGAATGCCTGGTATCCATGGATATAAACAAACACGTGCTTGCGTCCCGGGTCGTTCAGCTTTAAGGCCGATTGTACTATGGTCGGTGCGAATGTCCTTGGAATGAGATCATTTACTTTAATAGTGTCTGCGGTGGTCGGTAACGTTAAGGGAGCAAAGTACAGTTCATTTGCAGGATCCTTCGTATCAAGTCTTATTCTTCCATCTGCTCCTCTCTGGCGATAGGAGACTAAGAACTGAAATTTATCCAGCTCTTTCATGCGTTCGCAGTCGGGCATCAATTCAACCGCGCCACTCCAAACATAAGCCCCGTCCTTTAGTCGATACCATACGTTGTTTCCGTCATAGGCATCGCCAATCAAAGCTTCGGAGATCTCTAAGACTTGATTTGCTGAGTAAAACCTTGAAATCGGAGAGTTCACCCCCGGGTTTTGCTGGCGCTCATTGAGCTCCATGGTTACAATTCCTTTCATCCTGCACGATTTAGTGTTGCTCTGGCTGCTTCGCGATTAACCGTTGAGGCTCCGGCGGCAAAGCCTTGAACAGAGCCTGTATCCGGTCGTTGAGATGTTCTGAGTTTTACCAGCTTGTTCAGAAGGTCAAACCAGAAAGGGGCTCCTAATGAAATTGCCAATACCGTTAGCAGATAGCCCCAGATGTTGTCGAAATCAGTGGCATTCCAGAACTTGTAGTATGCCGTGTTCACCGCAATTCTGTCCTTGTTGCTGATCTCCTCCGGCAAGGAACGTCTGAAGAGCTTTGGATCGATCGACCTATGAACGATAAAAAAAGCGGAGTCCCCTTTTGCTGCGTCTTTATTGTTTACGGCGTACGCCAGCTGCACTGAATCTTCATGGACAGCGCTTCGTCGACCGGCTTCCGGTAGCACTGAGTTCTGGAGGTGCCAGTCGGAGGCGAGGATATTTTTGGTTGAAGCGATATCCTTTTCAAGCGATTTACGCATGGTATCCAGCGTACTCAATCGTTTATCCAGGTCAGCCATTGCGATGGATGTATCCTTCGATGATCTTGCAAGCTCAATAGCCAGCGAATTATTTTCATTGAATTGAGATGCAAGGGTTACCATTTGCTCTCTTGCATCCTTATCAATGGAAAGTTTTTTGATAATGGCGATCGAATCCACATTGAACGAGATCGCCAGCGTAAGACCAATTACTGCCAGCACGATCTGCGTTGTGCGTTTGAACCAGCCGACGGAACGTTCCATGGTATCGTTGTACCATCGCTCCAGCAATAATTGAAACTTCACGAGGTCATCATTAGCGTCCTTTAAGAAGGACTTAATCAATTGTTTTGTTGTTGAGTCAGCCGGCAATAATGTATCACTTTCCAAACCCACAAGAACACTGGTGATAACGTTCAGATCAGGATCATCAACTCTTATTGTATCGATGAGTACTTTCGAAAAGGTCTCGGCAGGGATATAGGAGGGCATGTTGTTTAAGGTGCCACTGCGAAGGGATCTGATTGAAGGATGAGCAAAGAATTTTTCAGACAGCCTTCGGTTCTTTAGATTGATGGCCACTCCGATGGGTTGAGTGAACGTGCCGATCAACTCGGATAGCCAAAGGAGCGGTCTTTCCAGCCACCCTGTTTTGAACTCTATTATCAATGGCTTTTCCCTAAATACAAATTCTATCCGGTGTCTGTCGTATCGTCGTTCATCCATAAGCATCCTCTTGACGGCGTAGGACAAATTTCTTGCCCTGAGCCCAAAGAATGAGGATAGGATCTCCATGAGAATGGTCGCATAAAGGCTATAAAGTAGGTATATGAATACCAGCCCGATGACGACATCGAGTGCAACGTTTCCTGTCATGGCAAAACAGATTTATGTGTAACACCTTGAAATGAAAAACCCATCGATTTACAACGATGTCGCTGTAAAAGATGGGCTCACAGGAGTTAAGTTACTCAATACTTTTAACGCCTCCAATAATGGAAGTTCTATTTTAACAGATGCTTTTGTTTAACAGGACAATTACCGCTATAGCTGTCTATTCATTTCTCAACGTTCGGGCAGGATCCGTATTTGCGGCCTTTAATGATTCGAAACTGATGGTCAGTAACGCTATCGTTATAGCGCCCAATCCCGCATACGTGAAAATAAAAATATCCAACGTGGTCTTATATTCAAAACCTTGAAGCCACTTGTTCATCGCATACCAGGCAACAGGTGTAGCAATGACAATAGCGATCACGACTAGTTTAACGAACTCTTTGGACATCATTCCCACGATCTGTGATACGCTTGCGCCCATCACTTTTCTGACGCCGATCTCTTTAAGTCTACGTTCGGCCATGAATGACGACAATCCATACAAACCGAGGCTGCAGATAATTATCGCGATCAGGGCAAAAGAAGAGATGATCCTCGACACTCTTTCGTCTTGTTTGTATTGTTGCTGGATGTTTTCATCGAGGAACGTGTATTCGAACGGAGCGTCAGCTACCTGAGCCTGCCAGGTATCCTCGATGGTTGATATCGTGTTGGAGAATCCGGTTGTGTTTACACTGACAATCATGTAGCCGTATTCATTCGCGTTGTTTGGGATCTCAAAAGTGATAGGGATAATCGGATCCTTCAGGGAAGTCTGATTATAATCTTCCATAACGCCGATGACCTGGAATTTATAGGTCTCTCCCTGCCAGTCGAAATAAAGCTTTTGACCGATGATC
>DASVBA010000344.1:0-15733 GCA_036376095.1 Chryseolinea sp. | reverse complement strand
TCCTTGTACGATCGAATACGTTTCGTATGGATATTTTCCATACGTTTTATTCATATACTCAAAGTGCCTGATGGCGTAGTCTGGCAACTTCCCCCAGTTCTCCGACGTTTTTTCACCTTTTACATAAAAGAAATGCAATTCCGGACCGTTAGGTACTTGTGCTTTTTGGTGGGTATAATCGGTATCGGCAGCCCACGCAAAGTCGACAACATTTTTAGCAACGAAATGCCAGGTAAGATCTCCAGGGGGACGTTTTACATTTGCTCCTGGCTTTTCATAGCCGTATCCAACCTTATCAGCATTCTGTAGACGACCTGTAGCGGCCACTATATAAGCGGGATCCAGGGTGACTTTAACATCGAAGTCACTCCAGACTCCATGAAATTCCCGGGCAACGTATTGATAGGCGTGCCATCCGCGGAAATCGTACTCGGCGAGTTTTGGATACCATTGAGTCATTGAATAGGAGATACCTTCCTTATTATCACGGCCTGATCGCCTTATCTGGACAGGTACCTGCGATTCAAACTTCATTTCAAAGACAGTCTTTGCGTTTGGCAAGATTGGTTTGGGCAATGTTACTTCCAGGATCGTCCCGTCAACTCTAAAACTGGCATCTCTTCCGTCCTGCTTCAGACTTTGAATATGCTGATATCCAATCTCGTCGTCCTTCAATTTTGAAATACGGTCTTTGACGCGAGGGTCCGGATCAACGATGTTACGCGAACGTACATCCATCATGCTTCCGGGCTGGAACGCATTGAAGTAAAGGTGATAATACACTTTGGAAAGTGTATCTCTGGAGTTATTGTAGTAAGTGAGTTTTTGACTGCCGGAAAGACGATGCGTTTTAACATCCAGACGGACATCCATGTTGTATTCTGCGCGCTGCTGCCAGCGAAAATCCTGGCTGTAACACAAGAAACTTAACAACAACAACAAAAGAACAACTGAATACCTTAACATACGACACACTTTGCGATAACGTTTGCAAAATATCCAAAGGGCCGAATTTTACAAAGGGAATTTATTCCTCCTGGTGTTGATAAAATAACTTATGCTGCCCGACAAATAGCTGCTCTCGGATATAGTTAAGGGTTCTCCGGGCAGTGCTTTTGGAATATTATACGTATATGAAAACATGAAGCTCCAGTTCTTGAGGGTGACGCTTAAGGGCGCAGTAAATGCGTAATTCATTATGCCAAATACCCGCTTATCAATAAACTCAAGGCTATACGTCCAGTTAAAACGAGGCGGGATGAGGCTGACCAATTCTCTGGTGGCGACAATTTGCACGTCTGTTATAGTTTCGTCACCGAAAAGCGTATAAAACGTAGGTTGAAACGTAACTCTATCTATTTTTTTAAACAGCTTTTTCTTTTCAAGGACCAACGAGAGTCCAGGCATGATTCGGTTAACATAGGCATCGCCAAAGTAGAATGAATAATTTATCGTAAGCATGAAAGGTTTTAGTTCGAACAACGGCGTTACCGACAGCGTGTTCTTGTAGGGAAGGTACTCTTCATCACTTTTAGTGTTGTAAAAATACCTGTCATAACCCGCCACGATGGAAAATACTTTTGGAAAGCTATACATATAACCGACAGTCGCGAGTGTTAAATAGTATTTGGGGTCAAAGTCTTTGCTCCAATATCCCGAAACGTCACCGAAGAATCCGGTCTTGTGATAATAAGAAAGGCCGGTTGAGAGTCCAAAGTTTTCGATACCAAGAGTCCGGCCCGCCGATAAAACATTGCTGTTATACGCAAGCCTGACACCGAATTGAGATCCTGCCATCTCTGCATTTTCGAGCAGGCTGTCGATAAGATTAAAAATAGAAAGTGAATCTTCAAACGAAAGGATATCATCGACCTCTGACAAGACCAACGAGTCGGCTTCCTGCGCATAGGTTAATGCCGTGGGAATTGCCATGATGATTGCAAAGAGCCATCTTCTACACAAACTCATGCCGGATGTATTGATGCTTAGTTATTGCGCTGCTGAAGTCGCCTTTGGGTTTGGTCCTTCAGATTCCGTTGCTGCTCTTGCTGAAGTTGTCTTCGTTGTATCTGGTCTAATATCATTTGTCTGAACCTCCGTTCCGCTTCTGGTAACGTTCTCAGTTTTTGTGCGCTAATAACTCTCAGCAGACGACCCGAGTAATCCTTTTCAAGATTTAATTCTTTCTGCTTCACGTCAAACTGTTTTTCGACAAGGTCTTTGTCATTCTGATCCTGAGTTTTATTTGGATCCGGGTTTTTTTTCATGTCCCTCAGTTCTTGTCGAATCTCTTTCCTCTTTGAAGCAAACTCGCGATAGATAGGCCAGAACTTTTCAGCTTCCTCCGGAGTAAGCGCCAACTGGTCTGTGATATAAGCGATGTGCGCAGCTCGTACTTTTTCCTCGACTTTAGGATCGACCGTTGCAGGTAACTCTTCCACCTGCGCGAAGGCGGGAAGAATTATCAAAGTCATGAACAATATTTTTAACAATGCTTTCATCTTGTGAATGTTAAATCTCATCTAAAATTTCGTCAAGGTCTTCGTCACTTAGTTGTTCGCCATAAATTTCGCCTTCGAGCTGATCGACATCGTTCGCATTCAACTGAACGCTCTCCAGCAATTCTTCAGTCGTCAGGTCGGTTTCGTTAAGATAAGCGACAAGGTCTTCGGTTTCGATGGTGGCAAGGATGGACTCCGCCGTCTTAGGCTGAGCCGGATTGAACCAAAAGTATCCGATTGCCCCGAGGATCACCACAGGCACAGCATAACGCAGCGCATAAGAAAATGATGGCAGGAAGGCCCTTTCCTTCTTCTGACCAGCCACCCGGGATTGAATGATCGTCGGGAGGTCCTCAAAATACCCCTCAGGAACCTTGAAAACGTCTTTTTTTGGTATGTCTTCCAGTCTTTTCATTATAATTCTTTGACTAAATAAGTACTTAAAAGTTTAATCATTCCGACAAAAAATCTTCAATTTTCTTCACCGCGTGGTGATAGCTCGCCTTGAGTGCCCCGACACTGGTCTGGGTGATCTCGGCGATCTGTTCATAGGGCATATCTTCATAATACTTCATGTTAAACACCAGACGTTGTTTGTCCGGGAGCTTCAGAAGTGCCTTTTGGAGGCGTAGCTGGATCTCGTCTCCCGAGACGTGTGGGGAGCTATCCAGTTTTCTCGTAAGCTCGCCTTCCACGTCGCCGATTGGCAAAAAGAATCGTCGTTTTTTGCGTTGCAGGAAGGTCAGGCACTCGTTGGTAGCGATCCTGTAAATCCACGTGTACAGCTGCGCGTCTTCGCGAAAGTTGTCGATGGCTTTGTGGATCTTAATGAACACCTCTTGCGTCAAGTCATCCGAATCGTCATGGTCAATGACCATTTTGCGAACGTGCCAATACACGCGCTTCTGATATTCGCGAACGAGCAGGTTGAAACCGTAATTCCGGGTCTCTGGATTTCGAATTTTGGCTAAGAGCTCTTTATCTTCCAACGAAGAAAATGCTTGGATTTCGGACGTTAGACTAACTGGGCCTGGTTAGGTTTAAAGGTAAGTCGCGAAAATTGAAACTTAAAACAATTGCCTTCGAAATACAGCTGGAATAGGCTGTCACATCGATTCCAGCGTATCAACCAAAAGCTCATAATGCTCTTTTGCATGCGTAGGGAAATTGGCAAAACGAAGCTGATGCTTCCTGGCCGCTCCATATCCATCACCAGGTTGCATGCCTTTTTCAAGCAAAGTCCGCGTTACCTTTTCAGTGAGATCGCCGCTCTCAACAACCATAACGGTGCGTGATTGGAATCTTTCATCCTTCACAAATGCCTTTAAATGCGAATGCTTCTTTATGGCATTGTACAACAAGATGGATTTGTACTCTGTTTCCTTTCGGATCTTGTGTGCGCTATGTCTTAACATATCTGCAACAACTTTACCGAGTAAATATATGGCCAATACATTGGGTGTTTCAGGAGTTTGATTTTTTACGGCATGCGAATGCAAGCTTGGAAGGTTGTGATACGACCCGATAGAACGGCCTTTGGCGACTAACTGCTCTGCCTTCGCCAGGCATTTCTCGTTCACCATCCATACGCCCAAACCTGCTGGTAATCCAAAGCCTTTTTGTACTGAAAAGAAAACAGCATCCAATTTGGAATAATCAAAGTCGGGGTAAGGCAAAGAGGAAACCGCGTCAACCACCAACAACGCATCCGGATGTTTGCTTTTGAAACTATAAATAAAATCAAGAGGCAACGAAACGCCAGTGCTCGTTTCATTGTGAGTAACGGCGATGAGTTCAGTTGAAGGTGGGACTTGTAATGAAGTCGCGAATCCTTCACCTGATGCTACCTCATGTTTTTGGGCATTTTTACCAAGCTGTCCGCTTATCTCAAAGAAACGTTTTGAAAAAGAACCATTCACTAAATGAAATGATGTCTCATCCACAAGGTTTTGAATCGTTCTTTCCCAGATCTCTGTTGCAGAACCAGTGAAATACACATGATAACCGGAAGGCAAGTTCAATAGTTGTCGCAGACCGTCTACAGCTTCGGCATAAATGCTTTCAAACTTCTTGCTGCGGTGGGAGAGAGAGGGAATTCCTTCGCGGAACGCCTGCTTCATATGATCTTCAACGGTGAAATAAAGTTGAGATGGTCCTGGTGTAAAATTGATCTTTGGGTAGCTCATGCGGCTGCAAAAGTAACAACTCGGGCGGAACGCACTTAATTAAAAAATACATTTTTATCAAGGTTGTTGCGCAAGAGTGTTTTCCCTAAGTTGCATCAAATCCCACTCGGGTTTGGGACACGTTTGCTGAACCTAACAAAATAAACAATACCGAGTGTAGCTTGGGTACAAAATCAGGCTTCAACCCTCCCGATAGTATCGGAATAGGGCCTCGCCCAAAAAGCAGGTTAACAGAAGAAGGTTGCGGACACGGGCAGCTCAAAACTTGTCTTAATGGGGTTCAGAAACACCCTTCCAGACCTGGTGGGCTTTTTTTTTCTTCAAAGCAGAACCTGTTAATACAATACCCTGAATTTTATCGTTTGATCGATCTGGCGTAGTTCCTTAATGACATCTTTGTCATACTCCTTATTTATATCGGTGATCACATAACCGATGGTCTCGTTTGTTTTCAGGTACTGACCAACAATGTTTATACCGTGCGTTGCAAGGATATGATTGATCTTTGCCAGAATACCCGGCACGTTATTATGGATGTGAATCAACCGATGCGCATTTTCGAGTAATGGAAGAGTCAGATTCGGAAAGCTCACACTGTTTGAAGTGCTTCCCGTGTTTATGTAGTCCATGATCTTTCCCGGAACAAAATTTCCGATGTTCTCCTGCGCTTCAGATGTGCTGCCACCAATGTGTGGTGTTAGAATAGTGTTCGGCAATCCTCGAAGCTCAGACTGGAACTCTTCGTCATTGCTTACAGGTTCATAGGGGTATACATCTATAGCGCATCCTGCTACTTTCCCTGAAAGAATGTTTTCACGAAGAGCCTGGATGTCGACGATGTGCCCGCGGCTTAAGTTGATGAAGATCACACCCTTTTTCATCCACCCGAATTCGCGTGTACTGATAAGATTGTGGTTGGATGCACGACCATCCACATGTAACGACAGAACGTCCGCCTGCTCAAGTACCTCCTTCATCGATTTGCATTTCACCGCATTGCCTAACGACAATTTCTCCTCAGTGTCGTAGTAATACACCTTCATTCCAAGTGACTCGGCAATAACAGACAGCTGCGTTCCAATATTGCCATAACCGATGAGGCCCAGTTTTTTACCACGCACCTCGAAACTGCCCTTCGCTGATTTGTCCCATACGCCTCGGTGCATTTTGACGGACTTATCGACGATATTCCGCATCAACATGATCATTTCAGCCACAGCCAACTCAACGACAGACCTTGTGTTGCTAAACGGCGCGTTAAATACTGCGACTCCCTTTTTAGTGGCGGTGTCAAGATCGATCTGATTTGTACCGATACAAAAGGCGCCAATAACCATTAGCCGGTTCGCATTTTCAAGAACCTTCTTGGTAACCTGGGTCTTTGATCTGATCCCTAATACGGAGACATTCTTGATCCTTTCGCAAAGTTCGTCTTCAGTTAACGCCGCATGGTAGACTTCGACATTGAATCCTTCCGACTTAAGAAGAGCTACTGCCACGGGGTGTACATTCTCCAACAACAAGACATTTATCCTGTTTTTTGGATAAGAGATAGCTGTATTAAGTTTATTCAAGTATAAAACTTCGTCCAGGCTTGGAGTGATGTGATCGGCTTTGTTCAAAATAATTTCCCTTTCTACGTTTTCAGTAAATACATAAAACTTATTGGCTAACCCCGAATGCTTAATCTCATAATCGGTGTAGCCATCACCAATAACGTAAACGTCTCCCGGAAGATTCAAACGTTTCAATTGTTCAACCTTACCGTTGTTCGACGATAGCGGATTATCAGTATCGAATCCTATTACACGTCCCTCCGTATCGAAGCGGAATTCGTTAGCAAGTATATTTTCTTCCTTTATCCCAAACTCGGTAACGATTGGTTCTATGAACTCCCTGAAGCCGTTGGATATAATGTAAATGTTATCAGAATAATTGCTAAAAAACTCCCTGTTGCGCTTGAAGGATTCAGATACCTTGCCCTTCAGGACGCTTATTAAAGGTTCAAGGTGCTGCTTCGAAGGGGAGAGTAGGTTCAGCCTTCTTTCAAGCGATTCACGAAAGGAAATAGAGCCGTCCATTCCCTGGTTTGTAATATCAACAATTTGCTTCTTCCTCTTTTCCTTTTCCGGATGGTCTTTAAGTGAGATGTCGGCGAGGACGTCCAAGGCCTCCACCTTTGTAAAGGTGCTATCGAAATCGATTACAAAGTACTTATTGAGCTTCATCGCGTGGTTGTAAACAGCAAATGTAAATTGCTTTTACCACTTTAAAATTTACCAAACTCAATTTTTTATTTCGCCTAACGTGTGATAGGGTTTGATGCTTAAGCTTTCCTCGCATTATGCGGCCGATCATTCCCGGTTTACCATAAACATTGCTGTAGGAATCAGTCGCTCCATCAACTCGTCTTTTAAATACTGTTCTATTGATAAGCTGGAAACGGCGGTTGACATGCACGATAACCAAGCAACCGCATCGTCGGCCGTGATGGTATGTGGAAGATGCCTTGCCCTTAAGCGAGGGTGTCCGTACTGACTCGAGTACAAAGGAGGCCCACCTAGGAATTGCGTTAGAAATAATCGCTGCTTTTCCTTGATTATACTTTTGTCTGTTTTAAACAGGTGTGAGATTTGCGGATTCTCGAATACGAGATCATAAAACCGATCGACCAACAACTGAAGGTTAGTTTCTCCAAGTCTGTCAAATAGAGGTTCCTCGGCTAATTCCATAACTCAAGCGACTAGAGATAACTTAACCACCGTTTATCGCGGTGCTTTCGTTTGTATCTATCATACCACAAACATAAGGGAATCAGACTCACCACCAACGCGATCCAGACAATGTATACCACGCCAAGCGAAAAGCCATAACCTTTCAAATTCGGCGAATCAGTCACCCAGGTATCAAACACCATATCTGAAACACTGAAGCCAGTTGCCACGGCGGCAATTAAAGCCACAAGATGGATCACATACAAGTGAACGATATAATAGAACATCGGCACTCTGCCTAATGCCGTCACGATATCGACGAGCTTACCGGAGTATTTTTCAGAAACAGCCAGAAAGAGCAGAGACGGACCGAGCGTGATCAGAACATACGACAGCGACGGTGGGTACTTGGTAACATTCAGGAAAGATAAGAACGTGTCTAAAGAATTTGACTGGACGGACCAGGGTGCCGGATCGCCATATATGTTGATTGCGCGCACGATAAAAAATGCGATCACGGATGAAAATCCAAACAGGTATAACCTTTTCTTCCTGAATACCGGATCAACGGAGGGTATATACAACGCGCCAAGACAATACCCTAATAACATTATCCCTGTCCAGGGAAGCAATGGGTATCCAATAAAAACGGTGAAGTCAGGAAATTTAACCAAGGCTGCTTCATGCAATACTTTCCAGGAGAGCGATAAAGCGTTGTCGCCCGCCACGTGGACAGAGTCCAGCAAATTGTGACCTGCGACTAATACAATTCCAATAACGAGAATGACTTTAAAAGGTAAACGAACCGCCAGGGCAAGTATTATCATTCCCATGCCCAGAGCCCAAATGACGGTAAGTGCAAAAAAAGTGAACTTAAAGTTAAAGAACCATGAGATGTTTATGATCGTAAACTCCAGGATGATAAGCCAGATCCCCCGCGTTAACAGGAAGGAGCTCAGTTCACGCTTTCCTTTCCGTTGACCAACAAGAAATGCAGAGGTGCCAGCGAGGAAAACGAAAACTGGCGCACAAAAGTGTGTGACCCAGCGGGTTACAAAAATGGCGACGTTCGTTTTCTCGAGGTCAAGCGGATTAAACAGGAACGCGTCAGCATGAAAATAATCGCGAACATGGTCCAACGCCATAATAATCATCACTATACCGCGTAACAGATCTATGGATTCGATTCGCGTGAAAACATTGGTCTTATTTCCGTCAATAACTGTGACACTCATAGAGTCCTATATACTTACTATGAGGTGCAAAGGTTGTGGAAAATTCGATCTAGGCGGTAATATCAAGGTGCATGGCGGCTGCCGTATCAGGACATACGTGTGAAAATTCTGACGACGCTCTTAAAGCATCCGGTACTTTGTCGCGTGCCACATCCTGAAAACCTTTCCGGAGGAAAAAACCGTGAGCGGTTTCAGTGAGCAAATAGATACCTTTCAATTTACGTTTTTTTGCTTCTGCTATCAGGTGTTCCGTAATTGCCGTACCAAGCGCTTTACCTCGGGTACCCAGCTTAACACTCAAAGATCGGAGCAACGCATAATCGCCGTATACTTCAAGGGCACCAGTGCCAACCATTGCTCCATCTTCATAATATCCGACAAGCAGATCTTTTTTAAAGTTCAGGTCATCAGCTGGAAGACTTGAAGACTTTAGCAACGATCGGAACGCCTGGTAATTCTCCTCGTCGTTGACAACCTTTAGTGGTGAGTCCATAAGTCAAGTTGTTAATCTTTCCTGTTTCCACAGTAATCCTTGCCTCCACGCTCAAGTTAGCTGATATTTTCATTGTTCGCCAGGACCTCCATCATCGCATCATTAGGATCTTTGTCGCCGCTTCCACTTGTTGAGTGTAGGCAGTTATGGATTTTGACACGATCTCAATTTGTTCCTGTGCCTCCTTCCAGTTTCTCTGTTCGATCGCCTCACGAATCCCGGGCAGCGTCTTTACTCCGTAGCCGGTATAATAACCTGGAGCGTAAATCGTGTGGCGGTACCATGGTCGTCTGGGAAGACCACCGTCCACCATCAATTTCTGTTCTGCCTGGTAGAGGATCTTATTCAGGGAATTCAAGTTTGTATTCGGTTTTGGATTAGCCCGGGAAAGCTCAAGAAACTGGGTCGACGTTGTTTGAAGCTGTGCCATTGCATTCTGAAGCGATGAAAAATCCAGATAAGGAACTGATTCTTTCGACGTCGGTACTACGAACTTAATAGTCGGATCCGCCGCGACCGCGTAATCTTTGTTTTCAATTAGTCTGTTTTCCACTTCCGTCGCTTCTCGCATGTTCTCCAGCAGAACTATTACTTCATTCACATATTTGTTAACGGTCGCGTGGAAGGCATGGAAATCGAACGGCAGCACTTCAGCGTTGGCCAAACGTAGCGTTGCTCTGCCCGCAGTTTTCGCAAGGGCTATTCCATACTCAAATTTTGGATCCTTAAACCGGGTGTAGTGATCGTATGAATCATAAATGGAATGGTATTCTCCGCCACCATCTTCGCCGCCATATCCAAGGTTCAGTGATGGTATACCGAGGTGCTGAAAGAAGGGACTGTAATCAGAACCCGAACCTAATGCATCCAGAGAGAGTCCTGTTTTATCGAGTGCTGCTTTCTTGTCCTTTGCCGATGCGGCGTTCACTGCTTCATAGGCACGATTGCGCTGGAAGACGGATATGCCTGTCTGAGGGTCGATGACGTCATTCGATACCTCTGCCATCATTCGCTCGAGCGTATGAGATCCGCCCGCGTACAAGAATCCACGACCATTTCCGTCGGAGTTTATGTAGGCAACGACTTTTTGCTGAAGTTCGGCAGCATGGTGCTCCACCCATTCCGTAGAGCCAATGAGCGCAGGCTCTTCGCCATCCCACCCGCAATACACGAGTGTACGTTTTGGTTTCCACCCTGTTTTGACCAACTCACTCACGGCTCTTGCCTCTTCCATCAACGCAACCATGCCGCTCACGGGGTCACTGGCGCCGTTGACCCAAGCGTCGTGATGATTGCCGCGCATCACCCATTCATCAGGCAACTCGCTGCCTCGCATGGTAGCGATCACGTTATGACAATCCACCATCTTCCAATCAAATTCAAGTTTAAGGTGAACCTTGGCTGGTCCGGGCCCAACGTGGTAAGTTAACGGTAGCGCGCCACGCCATTTCTCAGGCGCAACGGGACCGCCCAGCGCACGTAACAGCGGCTCTGCATCAGCATAAGAAATCGGCTGAACAGGGATCCTGAGCAAATTATCAGCATCCTTTCGATCAATGCGCTTTGCATCTTCGGTGGCGCCCACACCCGGTGTAATGGGATCGCCCGGGCGGACAGGAAGATCCATAACTGCGCCACGTTGCGCTCCATGCGCACTCCGATAGGGCCCTTTGGGATAAACATCACCCTGAAAATATCCATCACCCTCAGGATCCGAATAAATAAGGCAACCGATGGCCCCGTGTTCCTGCGCTACTTTCGGTTTTATTCCTCTCCACGAGCCTCCGTATTTCGCGATAACAATCTTCCCCTTCACATCGATCCCCATTCGTTCCAACTGTTCATAGTCGTCGGGTACTCCATAGTTAACAAAAACAAGCTCTCCGGTAACATCGCCATCAGCAGACCAAGCGTTATAAGTAGGAAGCTGATCTTTTAGTTGGTTGCTTGTCGCGTCTTCCTTAAGAGCGGGTTCTGAAAGTTTAGCTTTGAATTTACCAGGTGATACGAGTTCCACGATCCTTACCTTTGGAGTTGGAAACAAGACCTTATATGTTTCGATCTTTGCCTCGTAACCCCAGCTTTTAAAAAGGTCACGCATGTATTCTGCATTTTCCTTTCCATATGCGGAGCCCAGATGGTGCGGCTGAGCAGCAAGCCGCTTCATCCACTGATCAAGGTTTGATTGTTTCAAGAAACTATCGAATTTCTCTTCGGCTGCCCGTTGCGTCGCCGCTGATTCCGGGGTGAATCCGGAAATTGTTTTCTGCGCATCAGACGTGTAGACCATCAGTAAGAAAGAAAGGAATAAGATCGGCTTCATAGTTTAGGTTTTGACGTCGCCAAGTTAAGCAAACAATCAACTGCAGGCAGGTAATTTATGTGAAAGGAGGTCAGCGTGACGGCTGCAGGCCTATTCGTTATCAAAGATGGACGCGTTCTCAGCAAACCTTTTGATCACCGATATTTCCATCCTGTCGTCCAGCCTTTGTGAATAGTGGAGCTTCCTGATGATAAGTCCTTTGTCCAGGAGGAATTCCGCCGGAATTGTATTGATGGATTCACCATCGGCCATCATGTGAACCGGGGCGCCTATCGATTTTGCTTTGATCACCGCCTGCACAAATGAAGTAAGATGACTTATCGTCGATTTGTAGGCGGACGTTTCCAAACCGTAAGCATTGTACCAGAACTTATCCGGATCCGACACAATAGGAATGGGGGAAACGCCAGTATGAAAAGAACTTCTTAAGATAACGGTCTCTTTTGACTCAAAGAAAAATATCATCTCAAGTCCTTTTCCTTTAAGTTCCTGATGTGCCTTCGACAATTCATGAACACGGAGATTACAGAAAGGACAACCGGCGTGGCGGAAGAACGCTATCAATACTTTTGTGTCCCGGTAATCGTTAAGGTCGATGGTCCTTCCAAAAACGTCTTTTGCCTTAAAGAGAGGAGCGAGGATGTTCTTTTTAAGTATCATGCCGTCTAATGCGGGCTAAATAGTCTTAATTCTTGAGGGGATTCTTAACGTAGGTTTCCTGTTCTTCGAGATAAGGAAGTTTGATTGGCGCGATCTCGATATCGTCAAGTAATAGGCCTTGAGGTACAATGAACGAAGCCAAGGTACCACCGACTTGAACGGTGTACGCGGCGTGATCCGATCCTACTCCGACGATTCGTCGCAAGTTTCGTAGAGACAGTTCACTTACCTGTGATGATCGGAGTACTTCCTCTGTTCGCGTATCAAGGTTAACTTTCCACACCTCAGACATCGCTTCGCCGAAGCTGGCATTAGTCCGTACAATAAGAGCAAAGTCCTGACCGTCGGCCCGGGCTGCTGTAATGAGCGCATCTTTAAGAGCTTGCTGGGTTAGAGTTTTATCGGAACTTATTTCAATTACCGCGGGACCCGTACTATGTCCGTTGGCGGTCTGGCTGAGCGCCGTTAACGAGCGGTCATTCAGAAGCGCTTTCAATATTCCCTTCTCGACGAGAACAAGATTATCAGGCGGCACCACACCCTCGTCATCCACATCATACGAACCAATTAATGTCTCGCCTTTAAACGATCTGAGTTTTGGGCTCGCCTTTATGGAAAGGGAGTTATCGATAATTGCTTTTCCAAGACGAGCGTCCAGCGCGGTCACTGCTGCAGGACGGTAGTCATTTTGACTCAGGATGGCGTTTGAAGCAACAAGGCTTTCGCGTTGCGAAAACAAGGTCGACGCAAAAGCTTGAGCAACCGATGGTCCAAGGAACAGGACCGGCCCCGAATACTCTTCATCCAGCACCGTTGCGCTTCGGAGATTGTCTAGTTTTTCTGCTAAGGCCCTGGCGTCCGCTGTTAATTTTTCCATTGAAGGGAATTCGTTCACCGCCTTCGCATAGTATTCTATGGTCTCGAAGATCGGCTCGCCATGTTTGGTCTTTCCCTGGGCGCGACATTGCACGATGCCAATTGAGTATGGCTCTACCACAACCGTGCCCTCGCTGTTTACAAAGTATTTTGTTCCATATGAAAAGTTGATAAGGACGTCGGATGATTCAAGATCAGGAAAGTCACGGAATACCGATGAAGCTTTTCGGCAGTAATTATTCAAAGCGTTCAGGTCAACATCGGCGTTAGCAGGCGGTTTTATAGATTGAACGACGGGTACCTTTGCAAAGACTCTATGGGGTAAATCGCTAAGCTTTTTGTTTTGCTCTTTTAAGGTCGCCTGGTGTTTCTTATACTTTTGAGCCGCTCCCTTATATACGACATCCGTTGTCGTCCATAATGCGCGCCGGATTCCAAAATAGTCGTTGTCCAACGGGAGCTGAATTTCATTTGCAGTAGTCTCGCTGTAAAGATTATTATCGAGGCTTTCATCGTTGAACTCGTAATTGCCCACAAGTACCCTGACTGACTTGTCGCGATTCTGGTATTCATTTGACTGGACGATTGCACCCAGCGTAGCGTATACACTAAGGTTTTTGCTATCGGTCATTCCATAACTTATAAAGAACGGTCGATCATGATTATCGTATTTAATCTCTTCCATACTTCGTTTCAACTCGTCCTTCATTGCCCGTAGGATCACATTATCATCCTGTTGGGCGATCAATGAGGAGCAAACCAGCATGAGTAAGAGGGAGCAGACTAGTTTTGCATTCAAAATCTTCATTTCTTCGTTTTTCTAAATTTTAATGATCGTTTGACGAAGGCCTTGCAAGCAAGGTAGTTTCCTGATATTGTCTGGGCTTTTTCTGAGTCTCTATCCTTCTAACAAAAACAGACGGGGACGCGGCACTAACGGGTACACTACCTGACTCAGCACCACAGAAACCGATGAAGATATCACGATCCCCTGCGGCAGCCTGAATTTCAGCAAACATCGCGAGCGGAGTACCGATAAGGTCTACACCTCGCACCAATTCATCCGGCCTTCCATCTGCATATATGCGATAAACCAGTGTCGGGAAAATGTTAAAAGCGTTCGGGTTGTATCTGTCTGTCACCGTGAATCCTCCCACAACTTCCTTAAAAAAATAGCCGTATGGCTTGCCTTGCTTTTTACATTCTCTCGTAAGCATCTTCCTTAGCTCATCCATTGAATACGATTTTGTCGTTTCCACGATAAGGTTGGATTGGCGTGAAACTGGAGTTGCCCCAAGCGATGCCCTACCGTGGCCGTTGGAATGGGGTAAGTTCTCAAGGGGAGTACGCGACATCAGAAATGTTTTCAGAACGCCTTTTTCGACGACTGTGACCTTCTTACTGGAGATACCCTCGTCATCGTATTTGTAGGACCCATTCACAAAACGGCCATCTACTTTTTCGATGGTAGGATCGAAGTGGACATTCAATGTTTTTGGCAATACTACCTCTCCAACTTTTGCCTTAAACGTCTGACCATCGAATTCATTCTTAAGTCTGTGACCTTCGATCCTGTGGCCGAATATTTCGTGAAAAAACACTCCGGCAGTTGGAGCGTAAAGGATCGCCGGTCCACTGTATGGTTCAGCAAGTGGTGCGTCCTTAAGTTGTTTTAAAAGACCGACCATAACCTCTATATCATTAATGATTTTTTCATCGGAAGGAAGTCCGGATGGCAATGGTGAATAGTAGGAAAGGTGAAGCGGTGCAATATCGCCGTCCGTCGCGCGCACGCTGGCAGACACATTGATGTAGGCAGAGGTGAAATTCTGAACGATCCTCGTTCCTTCAGAGGATACAAAATATTTCCTCTCGACAGAAACGGTGAGCGTAACGTCTCCTTCAATAAGATCGTGATTCTCAAGAAAAGGATATGAATACTTTTTAATCTTTTCTTCCCACGAACGTTGATCAAATATTGAGGCGAATTCAATGGTCTTTGGCTCTATGAAAACTGTTGGTTCTTCCTTAGAAAAATCGTTGATCGGCGTTCCCGGTTTGGTCCTTCGGTCGTAGGCATTCTTGATAGTCTTATAGGCGTCGACGGCTTGCTTGTATTCATTTTGTGTAGTTTTCCATAACATGAACTGTAGAGCTTTCTCATTGTTCTCGTACGGCAGCATGACCGGTCCGAATCCACCCCCGGGTAAAAACGTACCTTCATCAGGACTCATCGGATGCATGTTGTCGAAACTATAGTCGCCAACTCTTACACGAGAAGCCAGGACGCGATTCTTACTGACTGCAGATTGGGTCAGACTTCCAAACGAAGCGTTTAATGAGGCATATTCAATGTCGTCAACATGGTAGTCGATATAATACGCCGGAACCTGTGCCTTTTTGAGTTCAGTGAATTCACGCTGCAACTCCTTTTCAAGGACGAGTAACAATGAATCCTGCTGGGCGTATGCAGACATGCCCGTCATTAGGTGTAATAAGAGGGTACAAAATATTGCCGGCCACGTAAGAAAATCCTTCACGAAGTTCAAAAATTTAAAAATTAACGGGTTTTAACGGGATCTTGTAATGAATCAATCCGGAAAAGTATTGCAAAAAGCAATGCCAGCAAAATTAAAATTACACGGCGGTACTATTGATCAGAGCCACTTTGCCGAAGCATTGAGACTGTCATGAACCCAAGGGATTGTGCTGAATAAGATCTCAGTTAGATCCGTGGCGTAGAAC
>DASVBA010000343.1:0-2696 GCA_036376095.1 Chryseolinea sp. | reverse complement strand
ACCACTCGGTTAAAAATCAGTGAGTCCCGAACGCCAAGCCGGTATCGGCAGAACTGATACCGCTCCCCATCATTCAAATTTGTTGAGCTGTTGACGGGCAGCGAAAGAATCTTTTTCATTTGGACGGCGATAGCCTGTTGTTCCGGATTGTTTCGAAGCAAAACCGTATCCCATGCAATCAAAGCCTCGGTCGTCATGCGAGCTTCAGACAATGCGATCGCATTATAAAACCCGGCTTCTTTGTAATTCGCGGTAGTGGCGTGAGTAAAATAACTTGAAGCCAGTTCTGGATTTTCCTGTTCAAGAGCCCAGAGACCCATTAAGTAGTTGAATTTTCCCTGGTAGTCCTGGCTGATGTAAGCCAGCTCCGCTAATATCTCCAGTGCTTTGGTCACATTACCTTGAAAATAATATGCAAAAGCCAGTGAAGCTTTGAGGGATTCGCTGTAGTCTGCATTAACGGGGTCAGACGCTATACGGAATGCCTCGCGCACGAAGCTCGTATCCAGCGTCGTGGCGTATTTGATGCAATAATTATTTAAGAGTGTGGCCGAGTAGAGGTTGAGATTTTTGACGGCGAGTGGATTTACTTCAGTTTTTATTTCCTGACGCTGAAGCGTGGACACTGCAAGAGCATTTCCAATAACCGGTGTTGCGTTGGTTTCAAAGAGATCCAACACCGAATCGATCTTGATGGGAATTAACTCAAGTGCCGCTAAGGCGAAGAAATTTGTTTCGGCCGAAATTTTCGTATAAGAATCGTTGCGCGCGCGATTCAGATATAACAAGGCTGAGTCGAGGTCGTGCACCTTTGTGTATGCAAAACCAAGATTGTTGTCTATCACATTCGAACCGTTCAGTAATTCGTTAGCCCGTTTGTACGATCGTATCGCGTTAAAAACATCGCCTTCCCATACATAAATATTGCCTGCATTTGCCAAAGAGTATTTTGTTGGCCGTCTTGCATTTGCCTGGCTATAGTCTTCGCGCGCTGCTTCCAGGTTGAACCTTGAGGATTTCGATGTCGCCATAGCATAGTTCGCCCTATTGTTCTGGAAACCCAGGCTCCGGGCCTGACGGTAAAAGTTCTGCGCATTTTCAGAATTGCCGAGCAGTGTATGCAGGTCACCGGCATAATTATAGAATCCGGCAGTGCCATGGTTTACATAGTCTCGCCAGTTTGAATAGAATACAAATCCGAGCACCGCTATCAGTCCCGCAAATCTGTACGTGAAGTATGGCATCCTTGTAGGATTGTAAAGGACTTTGTATACGGGAAGGTTGCGTGCCATCATCAGAATGAAATTCGAAAAGACATAGGTGAGGAAGATAATCCCATAACCTGTATGGCTGAAGATGATCACGTCCCTGATGATCTTCAAAGCAGGATCATTTGCATTTCCAAGCAACGATCCTGTGGTGGCGAAGCAAACCGCGCCGATGGCCAAGAAAAAGTAGGCGCCGAAAGGGGCATATGCAACGATGTTCTCATATAGTATTTCCCTCTGTCTGAATCCCCATATCCCCAGAATCGCGGATATGGTCAACAATAAGTAAAGATCTATATAAAGGAAATTCCATTCGATGATACCTAGTTCATGAAAGCAGGTAATGATCACGTTGGCCATGTAAATGACGCTGATCAATCCGAAATGCTGTAGACTTTTCGATGTTCCCTGACTTACAATGTAAATGAATGAGGCCAGCACTTCATGTGCAACGGTAACGATAAATATTACGCTGACAATTAGTGCAGGCAGGTAGCCTGTCAGTGTCAGGTGGTAAAAAGGGTATTGTACTTCCGAAAAAAAGGCGATGACGATAATTAAAATGACAGTTAGTGCCGCGAAAACCAGTAGTCGTTTAAGAAATGGATAATTGTTCTTAATCCGGTTGAAATAAAAACTGGGGATCGTGTACAGCAGAATTACGATCGCAACAGGTATGTTGTTGAAGATCCCAAAGATGCCGATCACTTCAAATCGCAGGCTGACCAGGAACAAAAGAAACAATGCCATACCGATAAAATACCAGAATCTTTCCAGCGTCGTAACGACGGCAATGATTATCACTCCGCTGAAGGCAAGAACTGCCAGCAATAAATAAGATGCCGTTACATTAGGTTCGATGTCACTTCCGTGAAAGTATTCAAGTATTGCATAGCTGTCGGCAGGAATACTGAGATTGAAAGGGCCTAATCGAAAACTATGAACTGTAGTTTCGATAACCTTTTGTTCCTGAAGTTTAATCCAACTGATAACGCCGCTTGCGCCCTGAGAATAGGAATACCACAGGAAGCAGACGGATAGGATAAAAGTGGCTGCGCACAAATGCCATATCCAACGGTAATCTTTCGTCCAACTTCTCCAAAAAAATAATAGACCCATAAGGTGACATTGATTAAGAACGCAAGCTAACGTAGTTTAAAACATGCGCCGACTCCAGCTACCAAACTAGTGGTTTTGTTGTTTAACGCAAACAAGGGTTTTTATTGCCGGCCTCCTTCGTGTAGCTCCGGCGGCCGCTGGATGATCCGAAGTATAGATATTCTTTAGATAGAACTCCTAAACACGAAGTGTGGCACTTATACCTTATACCCTATACCGTATACCCTACAACCTATTCAAGTACTTTCGGCACGCGGAAATAGTCGGAGTCTTTTTTCGGCGCATTTATCAGGGCCCGTTCATGGCTCA
>DASVBA010000326.1:0-4012 GCA_036376095.1 Chryseolinea sp. | reverse complement strand
TTCCTTGATTTCAGGGTCCTCCTTTTCGGAATTTTCATATTCTTTACGCTGAAGGAATTTCGCGATTATGAACAGGATGGTGTGCTCTATTTTCCGCAAGCAATGATAGGAGGCCTTACGGTCATTGTTATCATGACAACTGTGACGTCCATTCTGCTTCAGATCTTCGGTTCGATCGAAAAAGATTTTGTTACAACATATATAGATCAGGTGACAGCATACGTGAGGTCATTTTCGCAGGAAGATATCGCAAGGGTGGGAAAAGAAATCTACGAGCGTAATTTAGCTGCGCTTCCTTCGACTAACATTTCAAAGCTCACGGTCACCTATTTTGTCCACGGAATGGTCATTGGTTTTTTTGTCAACGTTATACTTTCAGTAATTTTAAGAAGGCAACCTAAAATATAAACCCCATGGAAGAAAATTCAACATCACTCTCGGTCACACCTAAATCAGTAGGCATTCGCTACGGCATCATTATGGGCGCGATTTCAATCGTCCTTTTTTTGGTGTTTGTTATAGTTGATATCGACATGTACCTGAAGATTGGTCGATGGATTAGTGCAGCCTTAGCGTTGCTCATTATTGTACTGGCCCATTTGTACTACAGACAAAATGGTGACGGCTTTATGAATTACGGACAAGGTATTGGAATTGCATTTTGGGCAGGCTTGATGTCTTCGGTTATCGGGAGTGTGTTCACATACATATATGTCAAGTTTATTGATCAAGGCATGATTACGGCCATCAGGGAAGGTGCAATCAGGGATATGGAAGAAAAAGGCCAGTCGGATGAACAGATCGAAATGGCGATGAAATTTGTTGACATGTTTACAAATGCGGAAGCAATGCTACTTTTTGGACTTTTTTTCGGAATTTTGTGGATAATCTTGATTGCTCTGGTCGTGACTATTTTCACACAAAAACCACGACCGGAAACATTTGCCTGAAAGAATGAGTATTGAAGTATCCGTCGTAGTACCTGCAAAAGATGAAGAGGAATCGATCCCTGAACTGTGCCAGTGGATAAGCCGCGTAATGCAAACAAATGGCTTGTCGTACGAAATCATCTTTATCGACGACGGAAGTACCGATGGAACCTGGAGTAAAATCGCGGCTATTAATGAAGCAAATGCCAGGATAAAGGGAATCCGTTTTAACAGAAATTTCGGGAAATCGGCTGCATTACAAACCGGGTTTAAGGCGGCTTCCGGAAAAGTGGTTATTACCATGGATGCTGATCTTCAGGATAGTCCCGACGAGATCCCTGAGTTGTATCGGATGATTTCGAAAGAAGGATACCATCTGGTTTCCGGCTGGAAGAAGAAAAGACATGATCCGATGTCAAAAACTATTCCTTCGAGATTCTTTAACTACATAACACGCTTGCTGTCGGGTATCAAGCTTCACGACTTCAATTGCGGGCTCAAAGCGTATCAATCGGTGGTTGTGAAGAACATAGCGGTCTATGGTGAGATGCATCGTTATATTCCCGTTATCGCCAAGTGGGCAGGGTTTTCTAGGATCACCGAAAAAGTTGTAGAGCACCGAGAGCGAAAGTATGGTTACACCAAATTCGGCCTTGAACGATTTATCAACGGATTTCTCGACCTTCTTTCCGTAACATTCGTCAGCAGGTTCCGTCAAAAGCCCATGCACTTCTTCGGCACATGGGGGACACTGTCTTTTTTGATTGGATTTATATTGACGGTCAAAATTTTTTGGGATAAGATCGAGGCACTATATTTTTCCCATACTCCTGTTCGAAGGGATATAACCGATCAACCTATATTTTATATCGCATTAGTGGCAGTAGTGATTGGTGTACAACTTTTTGTGACCGGATTCTTAGCGGAAATGATCGCAATGCAGTCCTTTTCAAAACGTGAATATCTTGTCATTGAAAAGATTGGCCTTGATGAATCCGTGCCACAAACAAAGCTTACCGTGTAGGTTGGGGAATCGTTAACCGTTGTCCGTTAATGGTTAATCGGGGGCAAGGGATTTGTGCACGGGTGTGAATTTTTAAAGGATAGTTATCACAGGATAACGATTAACGGATAACGGCCAACATGCATGATCCCCGGTACTCAATAATCATCCCCGTCTACAACCGGCCGCAGGAAGTCAGCGAGCTCCTTGCCAGCCTGTCGATCCAAACCTACAAAGACTTCGAGGTGATCATTGTTGAAGATGGATCGACGATACGTTGCGATCAGGTGGTCGACCAGTTCAGGGATCTGTTGCGTATTCAATACTTCTTTAAGCCGAACTCCGGCCCTGGTCCCAGCCGCAATTTTGGGTTCGGTCACGCCAATGGCGATTATTTTATCGTCTTTGATTCCGATTGTATCATCCCGCCAACTTATCTGGAAGTAGTTGAAGAATCGATTCGTGCGAACGGTTGGGATGCATGGGGAGGTCCTGATAAGGCCCATCAGGATTTTACAGTCATCCAGCGCGCAATGGGCTATACGATGGCGTCGGTCCTTACCACGGGTGGAATACGAGGGGGAACAAAACGGCTGGGTTGGTTTCAACCGCGAAGCTATAATATGGGTCTTTCGAGAACGGTGTTCGAACGGACGGGCGGATTTCAGTTCTCGCACTTTGCCGAAGATATTGAATTGAGCATACGGATGAAAAAGAATGGATTCAAGATCGGACTCATCACGGAAGCATTTGTCTATCACAAACGGCGAACGACTTTCAGACAGTTCTTCCGGCAGGTATTCAATTTTGGAAAGGGAAGGGTATTGATCGGTAGTGTTCATCCGGAAGAGATCAAACCCACTCATTGGTTTCCGACATTTTTTTTACTTGGGACCATAGGCCTTTTGTTACTTCCGTTGCTGAGCATGAGATTGTTTAAATTCGGTGCGGCTATGTTTTTGCTTTATTTGCTTGTCATCTTTCTGCATTCGTTGAAAGAAAATAAAAACCTTTCAGTTGCGATTCTTTCAGTTCCATCGGCGTTGCTCCAATTATGGGGATATGGATTGGGGTTTTTAAATGCAACGCTTAAATCGAAAGGTTGAGCTAGTTTATCTTGAGGAAGAATGGATTAAAGTAAAAAAATCAATACTTTTAAATAACCAAACCTCAAACCCTGCCCTGACAACTATTGGGTCCATACATGAATAATGCTATTAAGTATGTCATTTTAATTGGATCGTTGTGTTACACTCACCCTTTATTCTGCCAAAACTCCAAAGAGCTTGCACCGGGCTACTATGTCGTGGTAGCAGCTTATGCGAAGTCGCGTGAAAACGTAGCGCAGAATTTTGTTGAAGTCCTTAGATTAAAAGGTCTTTCACCGTCTTACGGATTCAACTCCAGCCGTAACTTGTATTTTGTTTACCTTTCCTATTTCAACAACCTGAGGGAGTCTCTTCAGGATATGAAACATACTCGCGGCCTGGGCGAATTTACTGATGCCTGGGTGAGAGTTGTGCATGGCGACATAGGATTGAAAGGAAATGTTTCGTCAACATCTCCTGCTACAGCATCTGGTCCACCGGCCACAACAGAAGTATCAAAGGCCATAGATGTGTCGACTGAAACTAAGCCGGCAGCGGTAGATAGTGAACCAGCATCGTCGTTATTGCCTCCAGGCGCACCGCAGGTAGAGGTGACCGAAAATCCTCCGATAAAACAATATCCGGTAATGACGCTTGGCAATACCGAGGTGTTCCTAAGTCTTTATAACGCGCGTAACAATCGTATAGTGGATGGCACCGTGCAGGTGATCGACACGGATAGGGCGAGAATGATCACACAAGTGAAAGGTAACGAATACCTTTTGTTGCCGGATCCGAAGAGCAAGTCGGGCCAACTCACGCTGATCTGTGAAGCATTTGGCTATCGCAAGATTCAACAGGAGATCAATTATCCGTTGCCACTGGCAGATACGGTTAAGTCATATATAGATCTTATGGGTACTACGCTGGTCATAAATTTTGATCTTGTGCGTTACCACAAGGGAGATATTGCAACTCTTTACAATGTTTAT